>DASVPT010000212.1:0-7612 GCA_036389535.1 Actinomycetota bacterium | reverse complement strand
ACGTGGCTGACCACGTTCACCAGTGGGTCCTTGGAGGTATCGACGGGCGGCAGTGGCGCGGACGCCGTGGGCTCGGTCGCGCCCGGCGTAGGCGTCAAGCCACCTCCCAGACGCTGGGGCGCCGTGCACGCCGCCATGGCGACCGCCGCCAGGAGAATGGGAAGCGAAAATCGCAACTTCGTGATCGGTGTCATGGCGCCTTTGGGTCGATGGGACAGATCATACGAAGACCGGTGATTTCGGATATGCGGGTCCGTTGCGCGGTCGTGGAGATGGGGGGAAGAAACGGTGAAGACCATCGAGCTGAGGCGCCACGCCGCCAGGGCAAAGGACATCGACACGCTCAGCCCCGAGGGGCGGGTCCAGGCGGAGGACGTCGGGCGGAGCCTCTCGGCCGACTACGACGTCGTCTTCATCTCGCCGGCCAAACGGGCCGCGGAGACGGTGGCGTGGCTGCTTCGAGGGCAGGGGCGACGGCTCCCGCCGCACGCGGTGATCCCGGGTCTGCGGTCCGAATTCGAGGATCGATGGCGCTCGGCGGTGACCGGCGCGGGTTCGTCGCGGCTCGATGTGGTCAGGCGGGTGGATCCACGGCTCGTCACGGAAGAGTCGGCGCGGCTCGGCGAAGTGGTCCGGGGTCTGTTCGACCATGTGCCGGACGGCGGACGCGCCCTGGCGGTCGGCCACAGCCCCCTGATCGAGGCAGCCGTCCACGGGCTGCTGGGCGTGGTCATCGATCCACTTGGCGAGTGCGAAGGCGTGGCCTTGATCATGGACGAGAACGGCGAGTACCGCGTCGAGGAGTTGCGGTTGCCGTGAGATCGCCCGGGACAGGCCTGGGCCGATAGCGCGTACGAAAGAAACCTCGTACCGGTAGCTCGCCCTCGACGTACTCGGCCTTCCAGTGGCTCGTCGGCTCGAGGTCGAACTTCAGCGTGAGGTCGTCCGCGTCCGGATGGTTCGGGTCGTAGACTTGCAGGAAAACGCGGCCGGGTCGCTCGTCGAGGTCATACCCGTACGCGAGCAGCTGGTGGTTCTGGCCGACCTTCCACGGCTTGAGGGATCGAAGCCGGACGACGCCGAGCGGCGCCAGGACGCCGCGGTCGAGATCTCGCTTGACCTTCGGCCATTCGTTTCGGACCGACCGCCACGCCAGGCCCCGGAGGCCCCACCGCGTGTCGCTCTCGGGGAGCGCCGTCCAGGTCAGGTACCGAATCGGTCCGGACGGAAGATCGAAGCTGTCGAAAAGGCGGCGAACCAGATGCCGGAAGAGCGGCGACCGCGGCGCCGGAGGTTCGGTGTCTGCCGGTGGCGCATGCCCGGCCTCGAAGAGGTCCCGAGCCGCGAAGATCATCCCCCCGCAGAGGCCGTCGGCGGCGTTCCCGACTGGCAGGCGGAGCGAGCCGCGTCCGAACTCGATCACGGGGGCCGAGGGAAAGGCGTTGGCAAAATGGAACCCGGACGTGCTGGGCGCGAAGCCGGCCACCCGGACAGCCTTCATCGCCGCTCTCTGGGCGGGGCTTGGAGCGACCCAGTGTTTTCGCCGGTTGGAGCGCGATAATGGATCATGGCTTTGGTTCGACTTCCGCATCCCTCCCGATCTCGTCGGCTCGTTCTTCTCGCGCTCACGGTGTTGGGCCTCCTGCTGCTCGGTGCATGTTCGTCGCCCTACACCTATGTGAAGAACAGCGAGTCGAACACGTTCTTCCGAGTCCCCCGCGATTGGAAGCTGTACGACGGCCGGGGGCTCCTGCCGGCCAGCAACCCCATCGTCTCATCGCCCCAAGCACCCACCGAACGATGGCAGGTCGTCTTCGACGCGAATCCGCGACCGACTCGCAAATTCTTCGGAAGCCCGAGGTTTCCGCAGGGATTCGCCATCATTCGCCCTCTGACCAATGAAGAGCGAGACGTCATCTCGCTGGCATCGTTGAGAAACCTCGTCTTCCCTATCGATCAACTCCTCACGCAGGACCCCAAATCGGTCGACATCTTGAAAAGTGAGGACCTCGTTGTTCGAGATGGGTTCAGGGGAAGTCGTATCATCTTCACGATCAACAGGGGGGCTGACTTCCTCGCCGTCAACCAGACGGGCCTTATCGATATGGACACGAAGAAGCTCTACGTTTTCCTCGTCGGCTGCGGAGTCGATTGCTATATCCAAAACCGCGAAACAATCGATCAAATCGTCGGGTCGTGGACCGTGACGGAGCCGCTGACATGAGCGACAACGGGAAGGAAGGGCTCGGCTGGCCTGACCACGACGCCGGTCCAGCGTCACCGCCCGAATACCAGAGTCGCGTCCGCGACGACGAACGAACGACGCGCAAGCCACTGGCGCCGTGGGATCGGATCAAGATCCTCGTGCTGCTGTTGGGCGGCTTCGCGGTTCTGGTGTGGGGCACGTACGGCCAAGATCCGATCGTTCCCCTCTCCGTCGCGATCCTGGCGACGGCCAAATCGAACTCCTGGCTGCTGATCCTGGCCGGGCTCGAGCTACTGCGGCAGATCCACTACTTCATCAGCGAGCGCTCCGCCGGCTACTACCGGTGGTGGGGCAATCGGTTTGCCGGGATGAACCGGCGGACCGGCCGGATGAACGACTGGAATCGCTACCGGCTGAGCCGGGCGATGAAGTGGGTCTTCATCCTGGTCGTCTTCGATCTCCTTCTGGCCAAGGTGATCCAGCGGCCGCCGGCCGTGGCGCTCATCCAGCTTCCCGCGCTGGCGTTTCGAGCGCTGCCCGCCATCCTCCAGGGCGTCTTCATCATCTTCCTGGCGATCATTCAGTTCGCCGCCATCTTCTGGTTCCTGTCGAAGGGCGGCGTCGACGTTTACTTCCCCGACGACATCAAGACTCGGTTCACCGACGTCTGGGGTCAGGACAAGGTTCTGGAGAAGGTCAAGGAGAACATGGTGTTCCTCGAGGATCCCGAGTCCATCGAGGAGCGTGGCGGGTACGTCCCGGGCGGGATGCTCCTGTGGGGTCCCCCCGGAACGGGGAAGACCCTGATGGCTGAAGCCGTTGCAGGTGAAACGGGCAAGCCCTTTGTGTTCGTCGAACCGGGCGCCTTCATCAACATGTTCTTCGGGGTAGGCGTCCTCAAGGTCAAGGGACTATTCCGTCGGCTTCGCAAGCTCGCCGTGCGGTACGGCGGGGTGATCGCCTTCTTCGACGAGGCTGACTCTCTGGGAAACCGAGGTGCGATCGCCCAGGGCGGCGGGCCCTGGGGCGGCCAGATGACCTCGAGCGCGTGGGCCACGGATCCCATGTGCAATGGCCTCACGTACCTCTCCCGCGGCACGACCGCGACCCTCCTCCAGGGCAGCCTCGGCAGCCGTCTGGACGGAAGTGATGCGGAGCCTCGCCGTGGAGTGATCGATCGCGTTTTCGTCGGCAATATGGCGGGCGGCGGCGGAGGCATGGGGACCCTTCAGGCGCTGCTGACCGAGCTCTCCGGCTTGAAGAAGCCGCGCGGATTCTTCAACCGCGTCATTCGCCGCGCTCTCGGCATGCGTCCGAAGCCTCCGCCCAAGTACCGGATCCTGGTCATGCTCGCCACGAACATGCCGCAGGCGCTCGACGAGGCGCTCCTTCGTCCGGGACGGATCGACCGCATCTACAAGGTCGGATATCCGTCGAAGGCTGGTCGCATCCGAACCTACGAGGGTTACCTGGACAAGGTGAAGCACAACCTGACGCCGGAGCAGATCGACAAGCTGGCCACCATCACGCCGTACGCCACGGGCGCCACGATCAAGGACATGGTGAACGAGTCGCTGATCAACGCCATTCGCGACGGGCGCGAGGTCATCGAGTGGCGGGACGTCATCAAGGCCAAACAGCTGAAGGATCTCGGGCCGCCCGAAGACGTCGAGTACATCGAGCGCGAGCGGCACGCCGTCGCCATTCACGAGGCGTGTCACGCGGTGGTCGCGTACCGGATTCGGCAGCACCTGACCATCGACATCGCCACCATCGAGAAGGGCGGCACGTACCTCGGCATGGTCGCGGCGATCCCTCCGGAAGACCAGTTCACGCACTGGAAGTCCGAATACGAAGCCGACGTGATGACCTCGCTCTCATCCCTGGCGGGCGAGCGGGCCTTCTTCGAGGGCGACAGCTCCTCCGGTGTCTCCGGCGACCTCGAAACCGCCACGCGGATCGCCACCCTGATGGAGGGCTACTGGGGCATGGGAACGACGGTCGCGTCCCACGGCGTCACGCACGAGGTCGGCATCGGCGGCGGTGGCAAGCCCGGCAAGGGTGTCGAGAAGGACAAGGACCTCCTGGAGAGCAGCCTCGGATACCGGATCGAGGGAAAGCTGGGCGAGCTCTTGAACCGGACGGAGGAGCTCGTGCGCGAGAATCGCCACGAGATCCTCGCCGTCGCCCACGCCCTCGAGACGAGCAAGACCGTGACCGGTGAAGACGTCGAGGCCATCATCGAGGGCCGGCCCGGGCCCCTCATCGACGGTCGGGTCTACCGCACGCCGGAGTTCGCCGAGAGCGCCGAGGCCTATCACCTCGCAGCGGTGGCAGCCCACAAGGCGCACTCCCGCCCGACCATGCCGCTCCCCGTGCTTCGGCCGGTGCTGGAGCGTCAGGAGGCCGCCGCGCTTCCTTCGGTCGAGGCGAACGAAGCGACGACCGATCCGGCGGACTAGCGCCCCGGCCAGACCCGAAGGCCGATGTCCTCGTTTTCCTCCCGCGTGGGTGCGGGGCCATCCAGCTTCCTGAAGTACGCCTCGACCACGAACGCCTTGCACCCATCCAGGGCGTGCCCTCCCGTCGACGTTCCGTTTCGTCCCGCGAGCGAGAGATGAAGATGGATGAACGGCTCGCCGTCGCGGAGCGAGACGTTGCCGAGCCCCACCATCTCCACGTGTCCGGTGGGGATCTCCAGATACTGCTTCGCCTCGCGGTCGTAATAGCCGACCTTCGCTTCCTCCAGTCCGCCGATCACCTGTAGGGTCGCGGCCTCCAGGCCAAGCTCCGCGACCGCTCGGTTCAGGCCGTCGAGGAGGTCCTCTCCTCTTTCCAGGCTGACGAACGCCGCCGATCCGTCGTTCGAAGGGTATGTCTTCATTGCCGCCTCCCCGGTCGTGTGAGTCGCAACATCGTACGCGCCGCGTCGGACGGCTTTGCCACAATGGGTTCGATGACCGCGATGGGCTCCACCGCTCCGGTCGAGGTCGACCGACCGATCGGCGAGGACGTGGTCGATCCGGCACGGCTATGGCTGGTCATCGTGTGGAACGACCCGATCAATCTCATGTCGTACGTCACGTTCGTCTTCCAAAAGCTGTTCGGGTACAGCCACCACAAGGCGACCAAGCTGATGCTGGATGTCCACAACAAGGGGAAGGCCGTGGTTTCCAGCGGCACGAGAGAGAAGGCGGAGTTCGACACCTACCGGCTGCACGCCCATGGCCTGTGGGCGACCATGCAGCAGTCCTGACCCTGTGCGGATCGAGCGACGCATCCGGCGGCGGTCCGACGGCCGTTTCGATATCCGGCTCCCAACGCACGAACGCACACTCCTGCGATCGCTTCGCGGGCAGCTGGAGGAGCTTCTCGGGCGGGGAGACGATCCGGCGCTCGGCCGGCTGTATCCGCCTGCGTATGAGGACGACCCCGAACGCCAATCCGAATATGAATCCCTGGTCCGTGGCGATCTGACCGCACAGCGCCGCCGGGCTCTGGAGGTCGTCGAGTCGACGCTTGATGCCGATCGGCTCGACGAGGAACAGCTCACCGCGTGGCTCTCGGCGTTGAACGATCTCCGGCTCGTTCTGGGGACCAAGCTGGACGTGTCCGAGGAGATGGACATGGAGACCATCGCGGACGACGATCCCGACGCACAGCTCTACGCCATCTACTACTACCTGGGATGGCTGGAAGAACAGGTAGTGGAGGAGCTCGCCGCCGGGATCGACCCCGGCGGCTCAGATTGATCGCTGCTCAGGCAAAGAGCTCCAGGTAGTCGTCGGGCAGCTGCAGCAAGATGTCTTCGAGCTCGCCGCCGCTGATGGCCTCGCGCAACGCTGTGAGGACCGCCTCCGCGGATTCGCGGGCCTTGTCCGTGGAGGTCGATGCTCGTTCGGCCACCCGGCGGAGGAACTCGCGGGCGTCGAAGATCTCCGCGTCGGCCGAGGCTCCGTCGAACTGGGGCTTGAGCTCCCCCGGCAGCTGCGCCGCGAGATCGGCTGCCTCCTCCTCGCTGATCCTCTCGGCGAGCGTGGAGAGGGTGGCCACGACAGCCTGATCCGCGTCGTCGGTGTCGAGTCCGGACTGTTCCTCCACGCGGCTCAGAAAGTCGGCGTAATCCATCTCAGCGCGACCTTTTCTTCTGACTCGCCTTCGCCGTCGCGCGCGTGTTGGCCTTGTCGATGGCCTCTCCGAGCTGCTCCTTGGTCATCCTCGAAAAGCCCGTAACTCCGAGCTTCTTCGCCCGTTTGACCAGTTCGTCCTTGGTGTGACCTTCCACGTCGACGCCGCCGAACGTCTTGCCCCGGCCGGCGCGTTTGGCCCGCCCGGACTGCTTCGCTCGCGGATCGGAGGGCCCCTTCTTTTTCTTCGGCTCCCAGTGGTCTTCAACCTTTTCGAACGAATGCTTGAGCGCGGCGAACGCCGTTCGGTGCGCGCGCTCCCCTTCTCCATACGATTCAACCGCGTTGTCGTGAGCCTTCCCCCACGTTTCCCTCGCCTTCTTCGGCGACCGCTGGATGGTGCTCGGCATCTCTTCGCGGGCCGGCATGGTGGACCACCTCCTCGTGGGTCTCTCGACAACCGTCCCCACGATAGCGACGCCGAAAACGGGCATGATCCATCCGTGGGACTTCGCGTGGCGATCGTGGGAGCGACCGGCAACGTCGGCACGAGCCTCATCGAGGTCCTGGCCGATGAGCCGGAGGTCCAATCGATCCTCGGGCTGGCTCGGCGGCTCCCCTCGTGGCGACCGCCGAAGACGTCGTGGGCGCGGGCAGATGTCGCCACCGATGATCTCGTCCCGCATTTCCGCGGCGCCGACATCGTCGTGCACCTCGCCTGGATATTCCAACCGACCCATGATCCGCTCGAGACCTGGCGGTGCAACGCTCTCGGCAGCATCCGGGTCTTCGACGCCGTGGCCGCGGCGGGGGTTCCGGCGCTGATTTATGCGTCGTCCGTGGGCGCGTACTCGCCGGGGCGGTCGGACCGGGCGGTCGACGAATCGTGGCCGACCCATGCCCTGCCGACCGCGGCGTACGGTCGCGAGAAGGCCTACGTGGAGCGGGCGCTCGACGTGTTCGAGCGGGATCATGCCGACGTCAGGGTGGTCCGCCTGCGCCCCGCCTTCATCTTCAAGCGGGAGTCCGCGTCCGAGCAGCGGCGGCTCTTCGCCGGGCCGCTCCTCCCCGGCCGCCTGGTTCGGCCCGAGCTCATCCCCTTCGTTCCGGACATCCCCGGACTGAGACTTCAATCGCTGCACTCGACGGACGCCGCGCACGCCTACCGGCTGGCGATCGTCCGGCCGGTCCGCGGTGCCTTCAACGTGGCGGCGGATCCCGTCCTCGACCCGCAGACCTTGGCCGAGTTCCTCGGAGCCCGGCCGGTCAAGGTCCCTCG
>DASVPT010000211.1:0-1840 GCA_036389535.1 Actinomycetota bacterium | reverse complement strand
TCCTTAGTGCGCGAACCTACACGCGCTCCCCACCGTCCTTAGTGCGCGAACCTACACGCGCTCCCCACCGTCCTTAGTGCGCGAACCTACACGCGCTCCCCGCCCCCGCTGCCGACTCCTCGCTGATACTGGGACCTAAGTGGGACCTAAATGAGGGTGCCTCGCGGCCCCCTCTGCATTTCCGCTGGTCAGAAAGTGGTCCCAACGGGGTTCGAACCCGTGTCTCCACCTTGAGAGGGTGGTGTCCTAGGCCTCTAGACGATGGGACCGGAGCCGCCGCCAGTCTACAGGCCGCCTCATTTGGCCTTCCCGGTCAAGAAATGAAGCCCATTTCGTCGATAACCATGACGTGCGAACCCCAAAGATGCCGTCCATCCTCCGCCACCCGCAGGTTCGAGCTCTCTTCGCCCAGCTCGGGCCGGGGATCGGTCTCCCAGGCCTGATCTACTTCGTCGTGTCGCGGAAGGCGCCGGTGCTGGTCGCTCTCAGCGCCGCCTCGGCTGTCCCCGTTCTCGACGCCGTCGTCCGCTTGCTCCACGGAAAAGCTCCCCGGCCGGCGGGCCTAGTGTTCATTGCCTGCGCCGGCATCTCCGTCGCGCTTGCCGTTCGTCTTCGCTCGCCAATGTTCATCCTGGCCAAGGGAGCGGCCATCAGCGCCATCGTCGGCCTCGCCTTCGCGGTCTCGGCCGCGATCAAGCGCCCGCTCACTCGGACCCTCGCCCTCCGGTTCTCCGCCGACTCCGCCGAAGCGCGGGAACGCCTCGCCGAGCGGTGGCGGCACCCCAAGGCCCAACTTGCGTTCCAGACGCTGTCGCTCGGCTGGGGCGTTCTCCTCCTGGCCACGGCAGCCCAGCAAGGCGTCTTCGCGGCGACGCTTTCACCCGGAACGATGATGGCGGTCGATCCACCCGTCCACGCCGTTGTGACAGCGCTCGGAGTCGTAGCCAGCATCGTCTACGTGCGGCGGCTTCAGCGGACGCATCCGGAGATCGCCCTCCTCCCGACGTTCAACGCGCCGGCCGAAGCGTGATTCTCAGAATCTCCACACACCGCTTCCACTGAGCCGGGTTGTCGTTTCGGCATCCCACCCGCTAAAACCACCACCGTGTATCAGTGGTGGGTCTTTCTCCATTTGATCGGCGTGTTCGGCTTTCTGACCGCGCATGGCGTTTCCGTCGGGGTCGCCTTCAAGCTGCGTCGCGAACGGAATCCAGAACGAATTCACGCGCTCCAGGAGCTGTCGTCCGGTTCCATCCGGCTCTTCTATGTGTCCATGCTGCTGTTGCTCGCCGGGGGGATCGTGGCCGGCTTCCAGGGCCATTGGTGGGGTCAGAAGTGGATCTGGACCGCGCTCATCGTGCTCGTCGTGACCTCGGTGGTGATGGGGATCATTGCGACGCCGTATTACCGGCGGCTCGGGTTCGTGGCGAGGGCGAAAGCGGGAGGATCGACCGCCGTCAGCGACGAGCAGTTCGCAGCGATCCTCTCCTCATCCGTTCCGTTCGTCCTCGCGGCGGTGGGATTCGGGGCGATCATCTTCATTCTCTATTTGATGGTCTTCAAGCCCTGGTAGCCGGCGGAAGCCGGCTGCATGGCGTGCTGTAACTTCGGAGCTTCATGGCGTACCGGCGAATCCTCGTAGCGACCGACGGCTCGGAGACCGCGCAGCTTGCGCTGGAAAAGGCGTCCCGAATTGCCCGGCGGTGCCGCACCGAGCTGATCATCGGCACCGCCTTTCAGCCGCCGCGGATGGACCAGGAGACAGCGGAAGAGGTCCTCTCGTATGCGCGGGAAGCTGCTCGTCGTTTCGGCGTGGAAGCGACCACGGATCTTCAGCGGG
>DASVPT010000210.1:0-1952 GCA_036389535.1 Actinomycetota bacterium | reverse complement strand
CTCTACACACCCGGCCACGCTTCGCACCATGTGGCGCTCGTCGACTCCCTCAGCGGGGCGGTCTTCACGGGGGACGCGCTGGGGATTCACCTCCCCGATGTACGGGTTCTTCGGCCCGCCACTCCCCCTCCGGACGTCGATGTCGAACTCGGCGTCGAGAGCATCGAAGCGATCGCCGCGCGCGCGTCGACGGTCTTGCTGTTCAGTCACTTCGGCCCGGTGTCTGTAGTCGAGGAGCTTTGCTCCATCGCTTCATCCCGCCTTCGCAAGTGGGCCGACATCGTCCGAGGCGCCCTGGATGAAACCGACGACCTGGACCGCGTTACCGAGCTTCTGGAACGCCACACCGCCGACGAGTTCGGCCCGGCGCTCCCGGAAGCCAGCGACGCAGAGCTCGACCGATACGACGTTCTTTCATCGATGAAGATGAACGCCGCCGGCCTGATGCGCTACTGGCAGAAGCGTCGAGAGCGAGATCAGGAGGCCTGAAGCCGGGCCAACCGGTCGGCCGCGTCGAACGCCGACGGGTCGTGCCGGACCACGCGCTGAAACTCGACCTCGGCCTCCCGGTGGCGACCCGCGCGCTCGAGGATGTCTCCAGCGACGTACCAGAGCCGCAGGTCGAAGGGCCTCGCCGACTGATCGTTGGTCGCGACGGCACGGATCATCGCCAGGGCTTCGTCGAACCGCTCCAGATCCGCGAGCGCCGCGGCCCCGACGACGGCCGCCTCTGCCCTGGCCTCGTCGTCGATCGAGGCGCGAACCGCTTCTCGGGCGGGCTCGATGGCCTTCTCAGACGCACCGAGGGCCCGCTGGCTGTCGGCGATCAGGTGGTTTTGATCCACCCGGCCCGTCATGCGCCGGTATGCCTGAAGCTCTCGCAGGGCTTCTCGAAACCGCTCGGAGCGGTAGAGCGCGATTCCGAGGAGTTCGCGCACGGCACCCGACCGCGGCGACATGTCCTTCGCCCGCTCCGCCGCTGCGACGGCAGCACCGACCCGGTCGCTCTCCAGCGACGAGACGGCCTCCTCGAATGCCTGGACGGCCGCGTCCCCCAGGCCTGGGCGAGCGGTGGATCGAATCTCGTCGGCGACTCCACGGGGAACACCATCCGGTCGATGACCGGCTGCCGGCCTGGGACCTCGTGGATCCGACGTCATGGTTTTCGAACCTTCATCGGCCAGACCATAGAACGAAAAAAAGAGGGCCCCTTTCGGGGCCCTCTTCAAAATGTCTCGGCGGCGACCTACTCTCCCACCCCGTTGCCAGGGCAGTACCATCGGCGCTGAAGGGCTTAACTGCCGGGTTCGGAATGGGACCGGGTGTTTCCCCTTCGCTATAGCCACCGAAACGGCGGCTCCGAGCCGTTGTTGGTTGTCTCCCAACAGCTTCGGAATCGATTGAGGGTGCGAGCCGCGGGCCTGTTGAGACCCGGGACTCGATAGCGAGCGCGAGCAAAAGTCAAGTCCTCGGCCTATTAGTACCGGTCGGCTGAACACGTTGCCGTGCTTACACCTCCGGCCTATCTACCTCGTAGTCTTCGAGGGGCCTTACTCCCTTTTACGGGATGGGAGACCTCATCTTGGGGCGAGCTTCGCGCTTAGATGCTTTCAGCGCTTATCCCTGCCGAACGTGGCCAATCAGCAGTGCCGCTGGCGCGACAACTGACACACCAGAGGTTCGTCCGCCCCGGTCCTCTCGTACTGGGGGCAGCTCCCCGCAAGTCTCCTACGCCCACGACGGATAGGGACCGAACTGTCTCGCGACGTTCTAAACCCAGCTCGCGTACCGCTTTAACGGGCGAACAGCCCGACCCTTGGGACCTGCTCCAGCCCCAGGATGCGACGAGCCGACATCGAGGTGCCAAACAGCTTCGTCGATATGGACTCTTGGAAGCTATAAGCCTGTTATCCCCGGAGTACCTTTTAGCCGTTGAGCGACGGCCCTACCAC
>DASVPT010000209.1:0-1777 GCA_036389535.1 Actinomycetota bacterium | reverse complement strand
GCCGCTGATCCAGGCCGACGGAATGATCAGGGAGAACTCAGCGGCGGCGAATCAGCGCTCCCGCTTCTTTTACGAGCACCGAGGATGGCGAGCCACCGCCACCGACACCCGCAAGCACGATGATTTCTGGCTACGAACGCTCGCTGGTCGACTGACCTTCATTCCCCGCCTGGGAGTCTTCCACTTTGAACCTTCCGGTAAGCGCGGCTTCGCATCTCGGCGAGCACCGCCTCGAGCAGCACGCTGCCGATTCCTTCGTCCCACCATCTGCACCACGAATAGGCCCGAGAGGTGGCGCGGCCCGCGATCGCATTCCCCTCGCCTCGCTCGGCGCGCGCGTCGGTGAAGTGGACCGTGCCGAGCGCCGCCTTTGAGTCGAACGCGATCAGCGTCCATCCGGCGAGGTCGACGAGACGCCGTTCCCACCGTGACTCCTCCGCGGCCAGAGAGGGCGGCTCCCATCCGGGGGGCGTCCGGTCACAGTATCTGAGCTTCGACGCGCGCGCGAGCGAGGCGAGGCGCTCTGCATCCCCGGGCTGGGCGGCGATGAGGTCTGGGCTGCGCAGCTTGGCATCCCCTCCAGCTTGGCAACCCGGGTTACTCCGCTGGGGTCATCCCGTTCCAGCACACCGGATTCCGCATGGAATCGGGCGAAACAAATATTGAATGGGCAAGCCGTCGTAGTCGGAGCCAGAGCGACTAGCGGGGTATCACGAGTCGGAGCGGCTGTGGTTAGTGGACTTTTACGGACAGTGGTGGGACCAGCCGCCGTAGCCCAATAATCTGCGCTGCGTTCACGCGAAGGTAGGCGTAGCGGATGACCAGCCGCCCGCTGCTCCTCCGCATGGAATGGCGCTCTCCGAACGAAGCCGGATCTCTCATGACGCGCCTTCCGCTGGCATTCTCCGAACCAGCGAGTTAGGTTGTCGCCAACGTGCTCGGAAGAGGCGCCGCCCCACTCGCCGATGTGCCGACCTAGACGCTGGTCTTCACCCCGATCCTCGGACTCATTGGAGGCCTCGCTGTCGCCCTGGTTGCGCCCTGGGCCGACAACATCACCCGGAGGGACCAACTCAAGGGGGCTATAAGCGCAACATCTACCGCAACTTTCTAGATCACGGCTACTGGTATCACCACCCGGAAGAAGACCAGAAAGAAAAGAACTGGAGAGCAGTCAGCTACGTCGCTGACTGGCATCGGATTCAGTTGATCACCGATGATGCGCAGGTCAGGCGCTGATCGCGGACATCCGCGAGCCGGAGAAGTTCTGCGAATGTCGCCGGACAGCTCCTGGAGGCTTCAAGAAAGAATCGGGACTGGAGGTCTTAAGGGGCAGGCAGATCCTGAGGACACCATAAACAGCTCCCGGCCGTTGAGTCGGGGTTACCACCGATCAAGGCGGAAGCCCGCCCGACTGGCCTGTCCTCCTAGTGATGGTTCACCTTGCCACCCGGCGACCTACCAAGGGCGCCATAGGAATGGTTGGGATGAGAAGTGGTTCCACTCCCAGTTTGAGGACAGCCCCGTCGGCGATGAGCTCGTCGCCCGACTACGCCAGGAATCGTCGTCACTGCGACGCCGCCCGGCGAACGTTCTCGCCTACAGAAAGAGACGCAACACAGCTCACTCCTGGCCGTTCACGGCGCTGCGTCTAGCCTATTCGAATGAACTTGCGAACCTGGCAGATCACGGCTGACGTTATTTTCCCCAATCACTTCCCTGTTGAGACTGACCACGAAGGGAAGCCGCGGCTCCCTAAGCAGCTCAAGCCGGAGTC
>DASVPT010000208.1:0-6495 GCA_036389535.1 Actinomycetota bacterium | reverse complement strand
GGCGGCTTTCTGGTGAAGATCGCGCAGGAGGTTGCGTACCAGGCGGATCTCCATCAGGACGAGACGTTGTTCTGGGTCACCGACCTCGGCTGGATCATGGGTCCCTGGGAGATCGTCGGTGCCGGAGCGCTCGGCGCGACGGTTTTTCTCTTCGACGGCGCGCCGAACCATCCGGCGCCCGACCGCATCTGGGACATGATCGAACGCCACCGAATCACCACGCTCGGGATCTCACCGACGCTGATTCGCGCGCTGATCCCCGCCGGGGATGAGCACGTTCGAAAGCACGACCTCTCCAGCCTCCGGATCCTCGGTTCGACGGGCGAGCCGTGGAACCCGGATCCCTACATGTGGTTCTTCAACGAGGTCGGCGGGGGCCGATGTCCGATTATCAACATCTCGGGCGGCACGGAAGTCGGGGCGTGCTTCCTCTCTCCTCTGCCGATCACGTCGTTGAAACCGATGACCCTACGGGGCCCGGCGCTGGGCATGGACATCGACATTTTCGGTTCGGACGGACGGCCGGTGAACCCCGGCGAGGTCGGCGAGCTGGTCTGCAAGCAGCCGTGGCCCGGCATGACCCGCGGCATCTGGAAGGACCCCGAACGCTACCTCGACACCTACTGGCGGAGGTGGCCGGACGCCTGGGTGCACGGCGACTGGGCCAGCGTCGACGAGGACGGCTTCTGGTTCCTCCACGGCCGCTCGGACGACACGATGAACATCGCCGGCAAGCGCCTGGGTCCCGCTGAGGTCGAAAGCGCGCTGACCCACCATCCGGCGGTCGCGGAAAGCGCGGTGATCGGCGTGCCGGACGAGGTGAAGGGCGAGGCGATTTGGTGCTTCGTCGTGAGGAAAGGCAGCTCTCAGCGGGAAGACCGATTGACTTCGGAGCTTTCGGCCACGGTCGCGGAACATCTAGGGAAGGCCTTCAGGCCGTCGAGGATCGTCTTCGTCGACGAGTTGCCGAAGACGCGCAGCGCGAAGATCATGCGGCGAACACTTCGAGCGGTGGTGCTGGGAAAGGACCCGGGCGACCTATCGAGCCTGGAGAACCCATCCGCGCTCGAAGCCGTCAGAGCGAAGCTCCAACGGCTCGCCGAGGCCGTACTGGTTTCGCCCGAACGCCATTCGACTCTCACGACCGGCACGGGTTCGGTGATCCCTTTCAATGCCAGCGCCCGCGCTTCGCCGACCGGTAAACGCGTTGCTCCCCTTGAAACGGTGTCAACGCTCGCAAGGATCTCCCCCCCTTCCGCCGCCGCGGCGATTCGAGCTGCCTTGTGCACCTCGCCGCCGCTGTAGTCGTTTCCGTGACGCGTAGCTTGCGAAGCATGCACACCGATCCGAACCTGCAGAGCGAATCCCTGCGAGCGACGGTGCTCGACAAGGGCGCGCTGAATCGCCACCCCGCATCGGATCGCTGACTCCGCGACGTCGAAGACAACGAAGAAGCCGTCGCCCGTGTGATGAACCACCTCGCCGCCATGGGCGGCGAACAACGAGCGAAACTTCAAGTCGTGCCACGTCAAGAGGTCCTCCCAGGCGTCGTCGCCGATCACGCTGACCAGATCCGTCGATTTCACGATGTCGGTGAACATGAAGGCTTTTTGAACACGCTCGACGGGGCCGGTGGCTCCGCTGAGCTCGCCGAGCAGCCCACCGACCTCCTCAGCAGCCCGAGATGCGCCGAGCCGCACGAAGCCGTCCCGCGCCGTACGCGCTTCAAGAGCACCTCCCTCTCGGTCTCCCAACCCGATGAGCGCCTTCGCCAGCAACGCACAGGTCTGAGCGGCTTGATACGGTGCGCCGCTCTCGATCCAGCCCTTTCGAGCCCGCCGTAAGTCCACGATGGCGGTTCTTGCATCAGCTTGGGCCAGCCTGACCAACCCACGAATGTGCGCCGCCGTGGCCCGCCGGGCGGGAGTCTCATAGTCGTTGATCAGCTCCTCGAGCTCGTCGGCCGCCGACGCCGCGCCCTCCATGTCGCCTATCGCTACCGCGATTTCGGCCTGGGCCGGGAGGAGCAGGATTCGCGCCGGCCGGTCGGAGGCCACGTCCGCAAGCGCCTGGGCGAGCGCGGCAGCCGCGCCCTGCACCTTCCCCTGGGCCAGCCAAAGGAGCGCCAGACCGGGATGCGGGCTGTGCCCATATTCGTGCGACCGACCGTATGCCTCTTCAGCCGCGGTGAAGTCACCCATCCGCCTCCGGATCTCGCCGATCTCGTAGTACGCGGAGCCAACGCCTGGGTACAGGCTGTATCGGGGAAGCTCTTCGCACGCAGTTCGTGCCTCCGCCTCCGCTTTCGCCCATTCGCCGCGAAGCGTCATGAGCTGCGCTCGGTGCACGCGACACACACCGGGGAACGCGGTGATCGAATAGCGTTCACACCACCGAGTGGTTGCCGCAGTCCATTCCGCGGCCCGCCCGTAATCCGTCAGCCGCGAGCAAATCCCGATCATTCCGCAATAGACGTAACCGGCCTGTTCCAGATCCATCTCGCCCGCCACCGCGGCGACCATCACTTCATCGATCAGCGCCAACCCATCGGCCACCTTCCCCTGGGTGACGAGGATGTGGCCCTTGTCCTGCATGGCCATCCCGCGGATGCTGGCGTTACCGATTCGGTCTGCAAGCTCGATGGCCCGGTCGTAGTGGTGAAGGGCACCGTCGACGTCCCCTTGCACCCACGCCAAGAGACCATTGACCCACTCGAGGAACCCGTGGACCGCTGACTCGGGAAGCTCGGCGCACAGACGCTCCGCCCGTGCCTTCCATGCCATGGCCTGAGCCGCCGAAAATCGCATGGCGTATTGCTCCGCGAGCCGGTAAGCGATCATCGCCGCTTCGGGCTGGTCGCCTTCCTTTGAGAACGCTGCGTATGCGCGCTCCAGGGCGTCGATCACAGCTTCGGGCTCGCCAGACCACCACGCCGCATCCGCCAGGAGGCTCAGTCCCTCGGCCGACAAGGAGCCTTCGCGGTCGGCCTCGGAAAGCTTCTGGTAGGCCTCTTGCCATGCGTGTCGTTCGAGCGCCGCGCGTCCTTCGGCCAAAGGATCGCCAGCCACGAGGCTCATGCGCGGATGCTACGCCGGGAGACGCCGCCTTGACCTGCTGACTACTCGCCCTTGTCGCGACGGGTCTTGAGGATGGCCTGCTTCCGCGCGAGCCGGGTTTCACGTCGAAGCTTCGCTTCGCGCTGCCGCTGAGCTTCCTCTTCGGTCTCGGGGATGACCGGGGGGACGGGGCGAGGCATTCCCTGCCTATCGAGCGCGACGTAGACGACGTACGCGCTCGACGTATGCACATGGCGCCCCGTTGTGTAGTTGTCGGCTTCGACCCGCACGCCGACTTCGAGCGAAGTTCGGCCCGTGTCGTTCACCATCGACTTGACCGTCACGACGTCCCCCACGTAGACGGGCTCGATGAACGTCATTTCATCGACGGCCACGGTCACCACCGGGCCGCCGCAGTGCTTCATCGCGGCAAGGCCGCCCGCGCTGTCGACCATCTTCATGATCTCGCCACCGTGCACGTTGCCGAGAAGGTTCGCGTCGGTTTGCTCCATCTGCCGAACCAACGTCACGGAAGACGCTGACGGAGGCTTGGGCGTGAGATCCCACTCCTCGCCCAATGTCATTCGTCCCCCAGTGGGTAGACCCCTTCGACCGAGGGGTCCTTAGGTGGATCGCCGACGCCCGCCCAGAGATAGCCCCCGTCGAAACGAATGAAGACTCGTGGGGTTCTGGCTCTTCCCCACTCCACAGCGGTCCGTGGCGAACTCGAGGGTGGCGCCTCTTCTAACGGGGTGGGCGGCCCATCCGGTTCGAGGTCCCAATACCCGAAGCAATCCGCGTGTTCAGGTTCACCGTCGAATGCCAAATACACGGTCCCTCGTCCTCGGAAATGGCCGGGAGACGGGTGGTACGAGATCGTCATCGAACGTTCGCTATGCAGGGCGGCGGATGATCAGCGCGTCGCCCTGGCCGCCCCCGCCGCACAGCGCCGCGCCCCCGAGCTCGACGCCGCGCCGCCGCATCTCGTACGCCAGCGTGAGGACCAGCCGGGCGCCGCTCATCCCGATCGGGTGCCCGAGCGCGATCGCTCCGCCGTTCACGTTGACGAGCTCCTCGTCGGCGCCCAGCATCCGCGTGGCGTTGAGGGCCACGGAGGCGAACGCCTCGTTGATCTCGATCAAACCGAGGTCGTGCACGTCCTTCCCGGCTTTCTTCAGCGCGTTCTGCATGGCGATCGCCGGCACGGTGTGCAGGTAGGCGTACCGCTCCGCGCTCATGCCGTGAGCCACGATCTCGGCGATGGGCGTGACGCGCATCTCCTCCGCCTTGCGTGAGGACATCACCACCACGGCCGCTCCCCCGTCGGAGATCTGCGACGCGTTCCCGGCGGTGATCGTTCCATCCTTCTTGAACACCGATGGGAGCTTCGCCAGCGTCTCTGCGGTGGTCTGCGGGCGAATGCCCTCGTCGCGAGAGACGACGACAGGGTCACCTTTTCGTTGCGGGATCTCGTAGGGAACCACCTCTTCGGCGAGCCGCCCCGATTCCCATCCATCCTGCGCGCGGGCGTGTGACCGGGCGCTCCACGCGTCCTGGTCCTCTCGGGAGATCGAAAGCTCCCGGTTGATCTCGTCCGAGGAGTCGCCCATGTGCTGATCGGTGAACGTCGACCACAGGCCGTCGTAGATCATCGAGTCCACGATCTCGGAGTTCCCCATTCGCGCACCCCACCGCGCTGCCGGCAGCAGGTACGGAGCCATGTTCATCGACTCCATCCCGCCCGCCACGACGACTTCGACCTCGCCCGCTCGAATCAGTTGATCCGCCAGGGCGATGGCGTTGAGACCTGAGAGGCACACCTTGTTGATGGTGATCGCGGGCACTTCCTTGGGGATGCCGGCTTCAACCGCCGCCTGTCGAGCGGTGATCTGACCCGCGCCCGCCTGGAGCACCTGGCCCATGATCACGTAGTCGATCTGCTCCGGCGAAACGCCCGAGCGCCGCAGCGCCTCCCTGATGGCGTGACCGCCGAGCTTCACGGCGGGGACGTCCCGAAACGACCCGGAGAACTTTCCGATCGGGGTCCTGGCGCCGTCAACGATCACCGATTGACTCATGGGTGTCTCCTCTCGATTGCCATGGCGTGATTCGCGTGCAACTGCTCCCATTGTAGGTGCGCAGGTATCCTCCGAGCGTGCGACAAGTCGAAGCGTCCGAGGTGGAGATCTCGCCGGCGATCTGGAAAGAGCCCTCGCGAGGGGGGTACGGAAACCCGGCCATGCTCGCGCTTTCCGGGCTCGAACAGATGCGGGGCTTCTTTCGGAGGCTCGCTCCAGCCCCGCCCATTCACCACCTGACTGGAATGCTCCCGACCGAAGTTGGCGCCGGGACGGCCACGTTCACCATGCCGGCGACCGGGTGGCTGCTGGCGCCTCCTGGATACGTGCAGCTCGGCACGCTGGCGATCCTCGCCGATGGCCCTCTCGGTTGCGCCATTCAGACGTCGCTCCCGCCATTCACGGCGTACACCACGGCGGAGCTTTCGATGAACTACGCGAGGCCCGTGACCGGGGACAGCGGCCTGTTGATCGCAAGAGGACGGCTCATCTTCGGTGGCCGGTCGCTCGGGCTATCCGACGCCGTCATCGAGGACGGACGCGGGAGGATCGTGGCACATGGCACGTCGAGGTGCGTGATCTTCCCTCCCATCGACGCGCCGCAAGGCCTTCCGGACCTCGAAGAGGTGGAGGAACCCGTCTACGACACGCCGGATCCGTATCTGCGGCCCGTGGCGGGACAGCCACTCCCCCAGGACGTCTACGACCGGCTCAGCGGGCTCGAGATCATCCGCGCGCATCTGGCCGGAGAGCTGCCGGTGCCACCGATCACGCACCTCACCGGACTCCGTCCAACATCGGCGGGCGAAGGAACCTGCACGTTCGTCTTGCCCGCGACCGATTGGCTGTGCAGCCCGTTGGGGCGACTCGAAGGAGGCACCATCGCGCTCCTCGCCGACTCGGCGCTGCTGTCCGCGATTCAAACCACGGGGCCCGCGCGCACGGCGTACGCGCCGCTCGATCTGAAGGTGAACTTCCTCCGCCCGGTCGTGCCCGACGGCCGCGACCTCATCGGGCACGGAACGGTTATCCATCAGGGCCGCTCCATCGCGGTGGCCAACGCGGAGGTCTTGACCCAGGACGGGAAGCGCGTCGCCCTCGCCACGGGCACGGCAATGATCCTGCCGAACCGTGCCTGGAGCGCCGAGCCGGTCGTACCGGTGGACGAGACACCGGAGGAGGAAGGGCGCTAGTTGCTCGGCGCCCTCTCAGCCAGAGCTTCCTGAAGAACCAAGATGATCTCTTCGCCGACCAGCTCGTCACGCTCGATGAGCGAGTCACGCAGCGCCTGAACCAGGTCCCGGTTGGCGGTGAGGAGCGCCGCGACCCGCTCCTTTTGTCCCGCGAGCAGGGTCTCCACG
>DASVPT010000207.1:0-2612 GCA_036389535.1 Actinomycetota bacterium | reverse complement strand
GCCCCGGGATCTGTTCCTCCTGATCGCGGTGGTGTGGACAGGCCTCACGCTGCTCGGTGCAGCCGCCCAAGTGCTGGGCGTTCCCACGGCCGGTCTGAGGCTCCTCCATTACCTCTTTCCACTGACCCTCCTCGGAGGCTGTTTCCTCTTCCTGGCGGGCGAGGAATCGTCGCGCCGTCTTTCCCACCGCCGTGCGAGGGCGACGAGCGCGGCGCTCATTGTCGTGGCTCTTGGATCGCTTGGCTCCTTCGCTCTGACCCAGCAGTCGCGCGCTCGAGTGTGGATCGAGAAGGACGCCGTCCGACAGGCAGCTGTCGCCGGCGAATACGCGCACCGCTTCGTGCCGCGGGTCCAGCCCGTTGCCTACGTGGTCGAACTCCAGAGACGGGACGCGCTTACGTTCGCTCGGTGGAGGAACGTCATTCTCGCGTCCGTTCCGCCGGGCGAGATCAACCGGTCCAGGGTCCTCCCTTCGAGTTCGGCTGCGACCAGGGACCAACGCGTCCGCGCCGTCATCGCGATCGGCGCCTATGCGCCGAAGACCGTTGCGGGGGTGGACGCCGCCGGGCGCGAACAGCTGATTGCCGACGGGGTCGCGGTTCTTCGGGGTCCGCATCCGACGTCAGCCGTCAGATCCTCGCCTCCGGCGGCAGACATGACCATTCGCGTCGCCTTGCCCATCGCGGCGCTGATCATCACCACCATGTATCTCGCGGGGGCCGGGTGGGCGTGGGTGCTCCTTCCTCCCGACGCCGCGATCCGAGCCCTCCTCTCGCCAGCGTTTGGGACCGCCGCGATGGTTCTTCCGACGCTCCTCTGGGCGCTCGCCGGGCTGTCCCTCCGAGGGGGGTGGATGGTGGTTCCATCAGCCATCGGAGCCGTGACGGGATGGGTCGCCGCGGCTGTTATGGGCAGACGGGGCTGAGGTTCGGCGAAGCCGTAGGAGTCAGCCCGCGAGCCGGTCCACCTCTCGGCGAAATCGTGTGGACGCGTTCGACGTGATGGTCCGGCCATGCCCGAACAGCGCGGTCTCGAAGTCGAACCCGGCCAACTTTCGGAGGCTCCTCTTCGATGATTCGATGTCCTCCGCCGCGTAGCCGAAGTTCAGCCGGAGCAGGTCGTTCGCTACCGCGTCTCCAACGAAGAGGACGCCGCCGCGCTCGGGCCAGAGGAAAGAGACGTGACCCATGGTGTGCCCCGGTGTGTGGATCACGCGAAGCCCGGTCGAACCGATCTCGTCTCCATCGGAGACCTCCTGGTCGACCGTGGCGCCCTCGAAGTGGTTTCGAAGCACGGCCCAGAACACGGGAAGGACCACCTTTCCGCGCCCGATGGGCCGGACCGGAGGCCGCCCGCCCGTTCGAAGGAGGTCGGCGTCCACTGCATGGGCGTAGACCCGCCCACCGGTCGTCTTTGCCGCGGCCGCGAGGCTTCCGGCATGGTCGGTGTGATAGTGCGTGACGGCGATGTGGTGCACGTCTAGCGGCGTGCGACCCGCCTCACGAACGGCGTCCAGCAGTTTTGGCAGCCGATTGGTGAGGTGTGTGTCGATCAGGACGAGCTCGTCGACGGCCAGCAGGAATGCGTTCGAGCCGGCACCGCCGATCCGAAAGACCCCCGGGATGACCTCTTTCGCCATTAGGAGGAGAGCGGCCCGGCTCCTCTGACCGAACTCGACAGCGGCGCGCCGGACGGATCGTGAGCGATGCACACCACCCGGCGGTCGTTCGACCACGACGTCTCGAGAGGTCGGAGGTAGTGGATCGCATACCCCGGCGCTCCTGGAGGCGCGGAGACGTACGACGGCAGAGCTCGTTGGCATGCACCCTCCGCCAGCCGCTTCACCTCTTCCTCGCCCGGCCACGGCCCTTCGGCGAGGAACGTGACCTCGAACACCTCGCCCGCGTGTGGCTCGGAACAAGGGCCGACGGGAATCGTGACCACCGTCCCGGTGTCGAGCGATCGCACGCAATCGCCCACGCGGAGGTCCCGCCACGTGACGTCGCCCGCAGCCGTGATACCTCCGCCGGGTGCGCGGGTCGGTTGTTCCCGAAGGTAGGTCGCGACGAAAGCCCCGATAAGCACCACCCAAACCGCACCGAGGATGATCCCCGCGATCGCCAGACCGCGACCGGGCGTCCCGCGCCGCTTGGTCCTACGGAGTCCGACGATTCCGAAAATGATGCTGAACAGGGGCCCGCCGATGATGCCGAACACGAGCGACGCGATGGCGAAGCCGTCCGTGCGGGGCGGACGTGCCGCTTGCGGTGGAGGCGCTGCCGCTTGCGGTGGAGGCGCTGGTGCTTGCGGTGATCCCGGCGGGGGTGGTGGAGGAGCGGCCGGAAGGGGTTCGCCGGGCGCAGGCGGCAGAGGCGGCGGGGGTGGCGGGCTCTCCTGCCCCTGGGACTGGTCCGATTGCTCTGAGATCTGGGTACTGTACCGGCAGGAAATTCAGGCTGTCGACCCAAACGGCGACGTGGTACGGTTGGCCGCCCGAATGACAAAACGGCACTGGGGGGCAGTGCGTGGACAGCGGGTTGAAGGAGAACGGCGAAGCCGAGATCGTCGTTGACGGTGCTTCGCCGCAGGGGACATTTCGTGTGCTCGTCGAG
>DASVPT010000206.1:0-1989 GCA_036389535.1 Actinomycetota bacterium | reverse complement strand
GGACGGAACGTCGCCGGCAGGGGAGAGGCGAAGTGGTACAGCTCCACGCGCGCGACGCGGTCGGGCGCCTGCCGTGGTCCGAGCTCGAGGTCGCTCGCCGACGCCGTCACGGGCCGAAGGCTACGTCAGCGCTCGCGGCGGCCCCTTGGCCAAGCCGACCGTAAACCTGGGCTCTTCCCCAAAAACGGTGGTTAGCCATGCCGGCTAGATCGACGACGACAACTGAGCAGGACTTTCTGACGATAGCGGAACGGATCCCGGAACCCGTAGCTGCGGCGTTTGAGGACCTTGATCTTGTTCGTGATGCCCTCGGCGAAAGAATTGGTGACCCGGTCGTCGAAGTGGTTGAGGATCTGGTCGCTCCACCATTGAAGCTGGCGCCACGTGTTGAGAAACTCCGGGACGCCGGCGCGCGTGATGGCATCGATCCACTCGTTTAGCCTGCGTTCTGCTTCGAGTCGATCGGGTGCCTCGTAGATCGCCGCGAACAGTTCCTTGAGCGCCCAGGCGCGGCGGAGCTCGTCGACAGACGCCTCGAACACCGCCCAGAGCCACTCGCGCTCGGCGACAGTGAGCTTGTTGGCGCGCTTCATGAACACCCAGCGCGAGCGATAGACCGTCGGGTTGTTCGCAGGGTTGTGCTGGCGGGCGACGCCACCCTGGTGGCCGATGCGTTGGCGGTAGCGTCGCCGTCCGACCCTCATGCGGACACGCTGTGCTGCGGCGTCGACGGCTCGGATGATGTGGAACTTGTCGACCACGATGCGGGCATCGGGAAGGACCTCTTCGATCGCCCGGCGGTAGGGCCAGTGGCAATCCATCACGACGGTCTCGATTCCAGCCCTGACCTGGTCAGACATCGCCACCAACCCGCCAAAGACGGCGCCTTTGCCTCGCCCTTCGACGAGGTCCAACACGACGCCGCGTTCAGGGTCGGAGAACACCGTGTGGAAGCGCCTGCGCTTTCTGAACGCGCTCTCGTCCAGGCTCAACACGCGCGGTGGTTCGGGGCTAGCGTCGACCAGCTCGGCGGTGGCATGCGCCTCGAAGGCTTCTTCGACCCGATAGTTCGAGACACGCTCGCTCGCAGCGACGTCGGTGAACGGCTCGTGGCAGGCCCGTTCGAAAAGATGACGCCGGAAGCGTTCAGTCGCCCTGCGCTTGCCGGCAACCGCGGGATGGGTCTCCCGGAATGTCTGGTCGCAGTCGTTGCAGCGAAAGCGACGCTGTGACCACCGCAACACGCACGGATAGGAGTACGACCGGTCGCGCAGCCGCCGCTCGTTGCGACCGTGGCCGGTGACCGAGACCGATCCGCAGTGGTGACAGGCAGGTCGCCGGGTGGAACTGACGCTCACCTCGAGAGTGCCGTCGACGACCTCACATCCCGTGACGTCGAAGTCCGCAAGCCCGAGTGGAACGTCGATACGATCGGCCAAGGGGGCCTCCCTTCTTCCGGTTTCGTCACCGAAGAAGCTAGGGAGGCCCTCCGCTATTCAGGCGGATTCCCACCGGTTTTCAGGAAGAAAGCAAAGCTGTCACAGCCCGGTCCTAGCCTCGGTGCATGGACGCGTCCTTCGAGTGCGCCGAGTGCCGGCGGCTGTTCCCGCGATGGTTCGGACGGTGCCCGAGCTGCGGAGCGTGGAACAGCGCGCGCCGGCCGCGGGTGGGCGGGGCCGACGCCGAGGTGGTCCCGTTCCCATCGCGAGAGGGCTCGGCGGAGCGCCGGCCGTGCGGGATCGGCGAGCTCGACCGGGTCGCGGGCGGCGGGCTCGTGCAAGGGAGCGTTGTCCTCCTGTCCGGCGAGCCCGGTGCGGGGAAGTCGACGCTCGCGCTCCAGCTCCTGGGTTCTTGCGGCGGTCGAGGGCTCCTGGTGGCCGCAGAGGAGTCTCCCTCGCAAGTCGCCCTACGGGCCGCGCGTCTCGGCTGCGATCTCGAGGCGGGACGTCTGGTAGCGGCCACCGCGGTCGAGGACGTTTGCTCTGCCAT
>DASVPT010000205.1:0-1768 GCA_036389535.1 Actinomycetota bacterium | reverse complement strand
TGATCAGGCCCTCACAGACGCCAGAGACGTTGCAGCCGTCGTCGCTCGTCTGGGCATTCAGCCGCAGCTTTCGCCGGCCGACCTGACGCACGGTCTGGCTGCAGCGCGCTACCGGCGGTTGGATCGGGCGATCCGTGCGGGGCTCAACCGAACCGAAGTGGCCAGGGTCAAGATCTGGAACCGGTCGGGATCCGTTGTCTACTCGGACGACCGGGACCTGGTCGGCCGGACCTTCACGCCCTCCGAGGAATTGGAAGATGCCTTGCACGGCGAGGTGGCTTCAGAGGTTTCCGACCTCACGAAGGAAGAGAACGCCGGCGATCGGAGTTACGGCCAGCTTCTCGAGGTCTACGTCCCGCTGCGATTCAGCGGCAATCCTTCTCCGGTCGGTGCGTTCGAGATGTACTTGCCGTACCGCCCCATCGTTGCGGCCGTCGAGCGAGACAGTCACCGGCTCTACCTGGTTCTCCTCGCCGGCCTGGCACTCCTCTACGCGGCGCTGTTTCGCATCGTCGCCTCGGCGTCGAAGCGGCTTCGGCGACAAACCGCCCGAGAGCTGCATGTGGCGACGCTCGAGCGCGACCTCGCGCTGAGAAAGGCGGCGGTCATCGCCACCGTCTCCCACGAGTTCCGAACGCCTCTCACCATCATTCAAGGCGCCGCGATGACGCTCGAAGCGCAGCACTTCGTGTCGGAAGCCGGCCGTCCCTTGCTGGACGGGCTGCGGGACGGGGGGCGGCGGCTCGGGGACCTCGTGGCGGCGGTTCTGGCCGCCGCGGAAGGGAGTGAGAGCGAGTCTGTGGCGCCGTGGGTGCCCGTCGACGTGGAAGAGGCATGCACCGAAGTCATCCAGGGGCTTCTCACTGCGAACGCGGCGGTCCGCGTGCAGCTCGAGTCCTCGCCGGATGCTGTCGTGGCGTGGAGCGATCCCATCATGGTTCGAGTGTTGCTTCGTCTTCTCATCGAGAACGCGCTGAAATTTTCTCCCGCCGAGAGCCCAGTCGAAGTGGCCGTCCGCCGGCGAGACGCCGGCGTGGAGGTCCGCATCCGCGATCACGGTGCCGGTATCAGCGATGAGTTCCTGGACCAGGCGTTCGACCCATTCACCCAGGAGGATCAGTCGACCACGCGACTGAAGGGTGGCTTGGGGATCGGCCTCTTTGCGGCCAAGAGGATCGCTGATCTCCTCAGCGGCACCGTGGAGCTGAGACGACACCCCGAAGGCGGTACCGAGGCGATCGTCCACCTTGTAGAGAATGCCGAACGGCCCCTGGAAGCCTCGATTCGCTGAACCGCGTCAAAATAAGCCTGCGCTATCCGAAGGAGGCGGTGACGTGCGGGAAGGCGAGATACCGGACTCGGATGCTCAGGAGCAGGGCGATCCAGATCGCGTGACGAGTGAGCAAGAGCCAGAAGAGATCCCGGCTGAAGCGGCCGAAGGCGACGCCCTCGAGCAGGAGCGGCCGGCTCGATAGAGTCACGGACACGCTGAGTTTCCTGAAGCTTCATCGCCCGTTTTCACGAACGAACGGCGTGCTGCGCCGATCGCTCGTCGCAAGCATCGCGCTGCTCCCGCTCATAGCTGGTTGCCGCGGCACGCCGGGGCCGGAGCAGACGATCGTTCGACGAACCACACCGCCCATCGCGCTCCCGCCCGTCCCGCTGGAACAGCCGATTCAGGCCGACCTGGCATCAGGCGGTTATGTCGCCCGGACCTTTCGTCCGCCGTTTCGGTTCCGAGTGGGAAGTGGCTGGAACCGGACGTACG
>DASVPT010000204.1:0-2176 GCA_036389535.1 Actinomycetota bacterium | reverse complement strand
CGTCTCACGGGTCACCCCACCGGGAACCGGACGGTAAAACGCGTAGAAGATCTCTCCACGCTTTGCGTCGGTCGCGGCACAGATGAGCCGGCGCGAGTAGCGGACGGAAAACGCGATGACGTCCAGCGACGCCATGCCGGCGATCGGAATGGAAAGTACCTGTGCCAGAGTCTTCGCCGTGGCGATTCCGACTCGCATGCCCGTGAAGAGCCCCGGACCCAGGCCCACGGCGATACCGCCGAGATTGGCTGGGGTGACGTCCGACCACCGGAGGAGGTGCCTGATGTTCGGGATGATCACCTCATGGTTCGGCTTGCCGCTGGAGGCGAGCGTCGCCGCGAGAATCCCTTGCTCGGAACCAAGCGCGACGGTCGTCTGAGGAGTTGAGGTTTCGATTCCGAGAACCAGCATGCCGGTCTAGCCGCTCCACCGGGAGACTGCCGAGGTGACCTTCTCCCACCGCCGCGCCCAGGACATACCGCGCGCCCAGAGGTCGACGCGGCGCTTCGAGTCCTCACCTTCAGGAATGGTCAGCTCGACCTGGAGGTAATCGTCGGGAAGGATCGTTTCGATGGCGTCGCCCCATTCGATGAACACGATTCCTCCCGCATCGAGGATCTCTTCGAAGCCCAGGTCGAGGACCTCCTGGAGCCGATCCAGGCGGTAGACGTCGAAATGGTAGACGGGGAAGGCGCCGGCGTACTCCCGCACCAGCGTGAAGGTCGGGGATACGACGTGGTCTCCGACCCCGAGCGCTTTGGCCACGCCCTGGACGAACGTCGTCTTGCCGGCACCCAGGTCGCCGGTCAGCGAGACGACGTCCCCGGCGCCCAACGCACCCGCGACGGCTTCTCCCACGGCCTGGGTCTCCTCCGGAGAACCAGTGCTCAGCTCCAACGTCCTCGCCATACGTAGCGAGGATTAGAACAGACCTGGTTGCTCCACGGCAGCCACGGCTATGGGCTGCGGTTCGTTCAGGACCTCGCGGACCAGGTCGAAGTCGGCTCGAATGGCCGCCATCTGGACGCTGGTGGCTCCTCCGCCGCGAAGCACGGCGGCCGGATGAAACGTCGGGATGACGGCGCCCCATTCCCACGTGAATCGCTGGCCGCGCACCCTGCTGATCGACACATGACGGTTCAGGACTACGCGGGTGGCGAAGTTCCCGAGGGTGACGATCACCCGCGGCCGGATGTTCTCGATCTGACCGAGGAGGTAGGGGCGGCACGATTCGATCTCGTCGGGCATGGGATCGCGGTTGCCCGGCGGCCGGCACAGCACCACGTTCGTGATGTAGACGTCCTGCCGGCGGAGCCCGATGTCGCCGAGGAGACGCGTGAGCAGCTGGCCGGCGGCGCCGACGAACGGCTCGCCCTGCTTGTCCTCGTAGTAGCCGGGGCCTTCTCCAACGAACATGATGTCTGCGTTCGGGTCGCCCACCCCAAAGACGACCTGGGTCCGTCCGTTCGCCAGACGGCATCGAACGCAGGTGCTCGCGACGAGGCGGAGGTCCTCGAGCGTGGGACTCATGACGCACCCTTCCCGACTCAGGGGGAAGACCGACTCATAGGGGAAGACCGAACCATCGACCGAATGGCGCCGCGGGGACAGGCTGCCAATCCGCCGCATTGTATTCAGGAACGACCCGGGGTTAGAACTCCTCGTCGAGAATTCTGGTCTGGTGGCCGATCTCGCTGGGCGGCTCCGGGGGAAGCTGGGCGGCGATCCCCAGGTCGCGAATGGCCGGCGCCCCCGGAACGCTTTCGGCGCGCAAGACCGCCCGGCGGATGGCCTGTGCGACGGTCTCCGCCGCGAGCCGCTCAACCGTGCGCTGATCCGCCTCAACCTGGCCCGTGGCGAGGGCGAAGGCGGTGTCGCCGTCGTAGAGGGTATGCGCCGGGCGAACCGCCCGATCGATCCCCTCGTGCGCCGCCAGCGACAGGAGGTGCGCGCGCTCCTTGGAGAGTTTGGCGTTGGTCGCCACCGCCACCAGCGTCGTGTTGGTGCCCGCGGGCGGTCCGTTCGATTCAGGTTGGTCTTCCTCGCCGGGCCGGGCCGCCGCCAGCAGCGCCCCTTCCTCATCGAGGATCTCCCCCATCGAGTTCACCGCGGCGACCGCGCCGACGATGAGTTCGCCCTCTTCGGCTGACGCCGTGCCGAAACCGCCCTTGACCAT
>DASVPT010000203.1:0-3854 GCA_036389535.1 Actinomycetota bacterium | reverse complement strand
TGCCGGGGTGAAGCTCCAGCGTCAGGTCGCCGATGGGGCTTCGACGATTGATCTCGGCCCGGGTTCCCTCGGTTAGGACATGGCCCGGCTCGAGGATGGCGGTGACCAGTACCATCCCGCTCGGCTGGAGCACGACGTCCTTGATGGCGCCCGACGGCACGCCGTTGATCGTGACGTCGTTCCGGGGCTGAATGCCGCCCGCGTCGACGAACTCGAGCCGCACCAACCGTCCGCCGGTCTTCGGAAGGACGAGCTGCGTCGCCGCCAGCGTGATGAGGAGAGCCGCCGCGGCGAAGAAGACGATGAGGTTGATGGTGGTGCGCCGCCCGAAGCTCCACTGGCCGCGTTGTCGTTTTCGGACCCACGGAGCCGCGCCGATGCGAAGTCGGCGCTCGCTCCGGAAGTACTTGCCCAGGCGCGAGCGAAGCGACGGGTCGCTTCCGTTGCCGTCGTCCCGCATCAGGTCGCCGTCGTCCGACATTCCCTAGCCTCCGTGGCACGTCCGGGCCGGCTCGCCCGGGTTCTCGTTGAACTTGCAGAACACGAAGTCCTGCGTGATCTGGTTGAACTCGCCGTACTCGACCATCTGGGTGTTGCGGTTGTGCAGCAGGTTCCAGTACAGGAACTGAACGAGGTTCCCCTGCTCGGCCTGAATCGACCCCAGGATGCTGCGCATCTCGCCCCAGAATCGGTTCATGGAGGCGAAGTGCGATCGCATGATGCCCGCGCCGCCGACCGCAAGCCGGTTCAGGGCTCGGATCGCGTCTTCCAGGCGTCCGCTCTCCTCCCGGAGAACCTGGAGCGCGCGGTTGGTGTTCTGCACCGCGAGGCCATGGGCGCCTGCCTTGGACGCGATGGTCGTGTTGAGCTGATTCGCCGATTCGAGAATCGACTTGATGGTGCCGGTCTCCTTGCCGAACGTTCCGACGATCTTGTTGAAGCTCTTCAGCAGGCTCCGCAGCTCGGGTCCGCGCTTGCCGAACCCCTTCGCGCCCTCGTCGACCAACGTGGCGACCTCGCTGGCGGGAATCCCTCCCAGAACCTGGGTTCCTTCGCGAACCAGGTCTTCGAGGTCGGGACGAACGAGCGTGCGGCGAATCGGCTCTTCGTTCTGAAGGAGCGGGGCGGTCGTTGGGAGCTCGGGCGGTATGTCGAGGTCGACGATCCGCTCGCCGAGGAGGCTGGTTCGCCGGACCCGGGCGATGACGTCCCTGGGGACTCGCGCCGATCGGTCGATCTCCATGGTCACCATGGCGTGGTTGTTCTGAAGCTCGATCTTCTTGACCGTGCCGATCCTGATGTCGTTGAGCATGACCGGCGCGCTCGCGGACAGGTCCGCGACGTCAGTGAAGCTGGCCCGAGTGGTCAGGGTGTTGCCCTGGCCGCCGCACGAGACGCCGCTGATGGCAAGGGCGAGAACGGTGGCGAGAAGGGCGAGCTTCTTCACGGCACCATCACCGGTGAGCCGAGCATCTGCGACAGCACGCCCTGAATCATCTGGTGGACCAGACCTCGAACGGAGGTGTTCTTTTGTTTCGCCTTCACCACGAACGCGTTGTGGAGCTCGGGGAGGCCGTTGATCGCGTTGGTGAGCTGTTGTTCGGCCTGCCCGGGGTCGAACACGTTCGGCAGCTTGGGCAATGACGGACAGCCTTTCTGCCCGGCCAGCTGGCCGATGCAGAAGAGATTCGGCGCGGAGGTCGTGAAGAAGATCGGCGTCCCGCAGTCCACGACGCCCAACTGGTTGCACCAATCGAGGAGCCGCTGTTCGATTCGGGCCACGATCAGCTCGAGCAGTGGCTCACCCTGGTTGTTCAGGCGCAGCCACTTGTGCTCGTTGTCGTAGGCGACGCCGGGGCGGGCCGAGGTGAACAGGCTCGTTGCCCACTTGCCGGTGAGCGCCAGCGAAAGCGCGTTCTCCTTTCGCCCGAGCGTTCGGCTGGTTCGCGTCAGGTTCTCCACGTCGCGCTTTAGCGGATTCAGGTGGGCGCTGAGAACCGAGGCCAACTGGAGCGAGGCCTGGTTCAGGCCGTCGATCGTTCCTTCGAGAGCTCTGCGGTTGTTCGTGATGGTCCCGGCGACCGCCGCATAGTTCCTGATCAGCCGTCCCACCGCCGCTTGCCGGCTGGCGGTGGCCAGCGTGACCTTGTTCAGCTCGACGAACGTCTGAGCGAGCTCATCCCCCTTCGTGCTGAGCACGCGGAAGACGTTGGCCGCGTAGTGGATGACCTGGTTCAGGGCGGCGCCGTTGTGCTGGACCGCCCCGGCAGCGTTCTCGACAAACTTGGTGACGGTCTTCTGATCGAGCCGGCCCAGGTAGTCCTGCAGCGCACGGAGGACCTCGTCGGGCTCAGCCGGCACGGCCGTCCGATTCAGGCCGATGGGGTTCCTGGGATTCCACGCGGGGCCGCCCCGGTAGGCGGGGAACAGCTGGATGGACCGCTCGCCGAGCAGCGAAGCCGGGAGCACCGCGGCGTGGACGTTCGCCGAGATCTTGACGGTCGGGTCGGTGATGACGAACGCGACTTGGACGTGGTCGCCAACGTTGCGCACGTTCACAACGTGGCCGACCTCGACGCCGAGGACGCGGACCTTCACGGCGGGAAATACCTGAATCGCCCGGGTGAAGTCGGCCTTGTAGGCGACCGGCTCGTTCTTCGCACCGAACGAGCAGCTCGACAGGGCCAGGCAGAACGCCACCAGCGCGAAGGAAAGCCTTCGGGCCATCTTCATCGGGATCCACCCCAACCGTCGAGAGCCGAGAGGATGAGGTCACCGAGGCTGTTCGGCAGCGCGGCCGAAGACGCCGCGGCGCCGGTCGGAAGGTTCGGGGTCGGGAGGTTGATTCCCCCCGTGCCGCCCGTCCCGCCGGTGGGCAGGCCGGGAAGGTTGGGCAGGTTCGGGAAGTTCGGCGGCAGGAGTGGCGGAAGCGGCCCGATCCCGTTCGGGCTCGGCAGGTTCGGCAGTTGGATGCCGGTCCCGTGAAGACCCGGAGGCGACAGCGTGCAGTCCGCCCCGGTGAGCGTGTCGAAGAACTGGTCCACCGCGCCGCACTGTCCGATAAGCGCGTCGACACCAGCCGGACCGAGCGACTGAACGAAGATGTTGGCCCAGTGGTTCTGCGCACCGAAGTTGCAGTTGAAGCTGTCGATCTGGCCGCAGTTCCCGCCGGTGTGGCCGACGCTCTGATAGCCCTGAACCGCGTCCTCCAGGTACGCGATGGTTGCGGCGAGGTCCAGCTGGTGGCGGCTGACGATCTCGAGGACCTGATGGAGCAGGTTCAGGTCTGAGTCCAGGACGCGGCGATTCCGTGAGACCAGGTTCGCCGTCTCATGCGAGGCGGAGTCGGTGGCCTGAAGCAGCGTGGCGATCTGCTGCTGGCGCGCCGCGAGGTTCTGGAACACCACGTCGAAGCGGTCGATGAACGAAATCAGTGTGTCGCGCTTCTCGCCGAGGGTCGTGAACAGGATGCGGAGCGAGGTGATCAGGTCGGCGAGCTGATCCTTTCGGGAGTCGACCGCCTTCAGAACTCGAGTCAGTCCGGTGGCCACCTGCCGAACCTGATTCTGCTTGCCGGCGGTGATAGTGGTCAGCTCCTTCAAGAATTTATTCAGGGCGACCGGATCGGACTCCTGAGAGAGGCGCGCCGAGATGTCGTTCAGTTCCACGATGTCGATTGGCGTCGTGGTCCGGCTCACGGGGATGACGTCGCCGTCGTTCAGAAGCTGGTCTTGGGGCGGGCTTGCCGGGAGGCCGGCGAAGTCGCCGGAGATCAGATTGACCGCACGCTTGCCGAGCAGCGTCTGGACGGCGACCTCGGCGTGGGTGTCTTTCGTCAGCTCCACGCCTCGGTT
>DASVPT010000202.1:0-5675 GCA_036389535.1 Actinomycetota bacterium | reverse complement strand
CTGGGGCTCGTCGTTCATACACCACCTCCTCCGGTCGAGGATGCGGAAAAAGCGGCGTAAGCATTCAAAGGCAGACAAAGGAACGAGGGGCCGGCTCTCGCCGGCCCCTCGTTTGAACTCGAGCCTTCGCTCGGTTAGACGGTGGTGTCCTGCTTCACCTCGCCGCGCCATGCGCCGGTTTCGGTGCCGCGGCTCTCGATGAACTCCTTGAACCGCTCGAGGTCGCCCTTCACGCGAAGGCGGGGGATCTGAAGCCAGTCACCCACCTTCTCCTTCCAGTCGTCCGGGTAGATCTCGAGCTGGAGCATGATCCGAGTGGTGGTCGGGTCGATGGTGTGGAACGTCACCACGCCGGCATTACCCGTTCCGGTGGTGCTGGTCCACGCGATCCGCTCATCCGGAATCTGCTCCGTGATCTTCGCTTCCCACTCACGCTCTTCGCCGCCGATTTCGGCGGTCCAGTGAAGGGTCACGTCGTCCAGCTGCTGAACTGACTTGACGCCTTCCATGAATCTGGAGAAGTCCTCGAACTGCGTCCATTGGTTGTACGCAGTAGTTACTGGGACTTGAACGTCGATGGATTGTTCGATCGTCGACATATCAATTCCCTCCTCTCTGGATTGCGGGCTGACTTGCTTCTTATGGTTTTACCCAGGAGGCCCAGAGATAACCCATTTAGGCTGCTCAAAGCCACTATTGAGGCTGCTCAGCGCACTTTTCGTTAGACGTCTACGCGCCCGCCGGAGCGCCAGTACTGACCGCGCTCTCTGGAGAGAAATGCCTCGTCCACGAGGTACCGTCGAAGCGCCGCGTGGTCAGGGTGGAAACGCTTCAATATCTCGTTCACCTCGCGTTCGTTGTACCTGACGCCGATGTCGAACTCCAGCGAGAGCCGAGAGAGCACGATCAGCCGCTTGGAGTGCTTCGCCGGAATCTCGCGAAGCCGTCCCCCTCGGAAGTATTGGCGGAGGACGCTTTCCTCCTCTTCGTACACCGCGCCGAGCGCCACGCCGGCCTCGCGCGGCGGCCCCACGCTCCTCGCGGCCTCGCGAAGCGTCTCCGCTGTGTAGCGATAGGTCCGGCGGTCTTTATCGATCGACGCGATCCCTGCGCGGCTCAGTCGGCTGAGATGACGGCGGACTCGATCCGTCGGCAGCCCGAGCGTCGCGGCGAGCTCCGCCGCGGTGGCGGCCTGGCGCGCGAGCGCGCCGGCCACCGAAAGTCGCTCGGGGTCGGCGAGGACTCGAAGGAGCTCGTCAGGCGTCGCGTCCGCCATCGTCTATTCCAGTACCCTCGGATTCACGATGCAGACGACGCTGGAAGAAACCGACAAGCACGTCGTTCGGTTGTCGATCGAAGTACCCACCGAGGAATTTTCCCGCGATCTGGAGAAGGCGTACCGAAAGGTCGCGGCTGAGGTCCGCATCCCCGGTTTCCGAAAAGGCAAGGTGCCGAAGCAGATCATCGACGCCCGAGTCGGACGCGAGGCGGTCCTGGATGAATTCGTCCGTGACTTCATTCCGACGTATTACATCCGAGCGCTCCGCGAGCACGACCTGGCCCCCATCGCGGAACCCGACATCGACCTGGAGCGATTGGAAGACGGAGTCCCGCTTCGATTTACCGCAACCGTCGAGATTCGGCCGAGGTTGTCGCTCCAGCCGGAGGACTATCGCGGAGTGAAGATCGATGCTCCTCCAACCGAAGCGACCGAGCAGGAAGTCGATGAATACCTCGACCGGCTTCGAGACCGATTCGCGGAACTCGAAGTGGTGTCCCGTCCGGCCAGATCCGGCGACTACGTTTTGGCTGATGTCCGGGCTTCCCTTCACGGTGAAGAGGTCCCTGAGGCCACGCGGGTTGGTTTCCTGACCGAGGTCGGCAAGGAAGAGCTCGTGCCCGAGCTCGACAAGGAACTCGAAGGCAAGCGGAAGGGCGAAATCCTCAAATTCAACGCCACGCTTCAGGAGTCTTTCGGCGACCGAGCCGGGACCGAAGTGACGTTTCAGGTCCTGCTGAAGGAAGTGAAGGCGAAACAGCTGCCGTCGCTTGATGACGAATTCGCCAAGACGGCATCGGAATTCGACACCCTCGAGGAGCTTCGCGCCGATCTCAGGACCAAGCTTTCGGCACTGAAGGAAGCCGAATCGAAGGCCGTCCTCCGAGATCTCGTCTTGCAGCGAGTCATCGAATCCGTAGACGTGGACATCCCCGACAGGTTGGTCGACGAGGAGACGGAGAGCCGAATCGAGCGCGCCAAGGAGCGGGCCGAACGAGCGGGAACGACTCTCGATGAAGCTCTGGCCGGTCAAGGATGGGACGAGCTTCGGTTCCGCGCGGACGCGCGCGCCCATGCCATCCGCGCCATCAAGGCCGACCTCGTGCTGGAGTCCGTCGCTCGTGCCGAAGAGCTTCAGGTGACTCGCGAGGATCTCGACGAACAGATCGAAGGGCTGGCGCAGGCGACGGGACGAGATGTTCGAGAAGTGCAGCGAATCCTTGAACGTTCCGGTCAAGTCACGTCATTGGCCGGTGATATCATCCGATCGAAGGCCCTTGACCTGCTCGTCGAGGCGGCCGATGTGGGGAACGAGGGTGCCGCGGCCGGCCCTCCACCCGAATCCGGAGAGAGCCAAGAGGTCAAAGATGAGTGACATTCAGAATTACCTCGTCCCCGTCGTCATCGAGCAGACAACCCGCGGTGAGCGTTCGTTCGACATCTATTCACGGCTGCTCAAGGAACGCATTGTGTTCCTAGGGACGCCGATCGACGATGCCATCGCGAATCTGATCATGGCGCAGCTGCTCCATTTGGAGAGCGACGATCCCGACAAGGACGTCCACCTCTACATCAACTCGCCGGGCGGCGACGTCTCCGCGACGTTCGCGATCTACGACACCATGCAGTACATCAAGCCGGACGTCTCGACCATTTGCATGGGTCAGGCCGCGTCGGGGGCCGCCGTATTGCTCTCCGCCGGCACCAAGGGCAAGCGGTACGCGCTTCCTCACTCACGCGTTTTGATCCACCAGCCGCACGGGCAGGCCGGCGGGCAGGCCGTCGACATCGAGATTCAGGCGAAGGAGATTCTCAGGTACCGCCAGCTCGTGGACCACATTCTCGCCGAACACACCGGGCAGTCGCTCGAAAAGGTGAAGCAGGACACCGACCGGGACTTCATCATGACTTCGGAGCAGGCGAAGGATTACGGGCTCATCGACGACGTGATCGCCAGCCGAAAGGTGCAGGCCGAATTGGCTTCCCTCACGGCGCAGGCATCGTAGACTTTCCCGGAGAACCCAAAGGGGTAGTGCCCGCCCACGACGGGACCGACGAGCCAAGGGGATAAGACGTGGCGAAGTTCGGTGATTCCGATCTCCTGAAGTGCTCCTTCTGCGGGAAATCCCAGAAGCAGGTCAAGAAGCTCATCGCCGGCCCAGGCGTCTACATCTGCGACGAGTGCATCGATCTCTGCAACGAGATCATTGAGGAAGAGCTTTCCGAAACAACGGAGCTGAAGCTCGACGAGCTTCCCAAGCCCATCGAGATCTACGCCTTCCTCAACGACTACGTGATCGGGCAGGAGCAGGCGAAGAAGATCCTGTCGGTCGCCGTCTACAACCACTACAAGCGGATCCAGTTCGGCGCCGCCGCCGGCCACGCCGATGAGGTCGAGCTTCAGAAGTCGAACATCATCCTGCTCGGACCGACGGGATGCGGGAAAACGCTCCTTGCCCAGACCCTTGCAAGGATGCTCAACGTCCCGTTCGCGATCGCGGACGCCACCGCGCTTACCGAGGCGGGGTACGTCGGTGAGGACGTCGAGAACATTCTGCTGAAGCTCATCCAGGCCGCCGACTACGACGTCAAGAAGGCCGAGACCGGAATCATCTACATCGACGAGGTGGACAAGATCGCTCGCAAGAGCGAGAACCCGTCGATCACCCGGGACGTTTCCGGGGAGGGCGTGCAACAGGCGCTCCTCAAGATCTTGGAGGGGACGACCGCGAGCGTTCCGCCGCAGGGCGGTCGGAAGCACCCACACCAGGAGTTCATCCAGATCGACACCACGAACATCCTGTTCATCTGCGGCGGTGCTTTCGCCGGTTTGGAGAAGGTCATCGAGTCTCGAATCGGGACCAAGGGGATCGGGTTCGGCGCCGACGTCCGGCGATTGGAGGAGAAGGATCTCGGCGAGATCTTCAGCCGTGTGCTCCCCGAGGACCTCCTCAAATACGGCTTGATCCCTGAGTTCGTCGGACGCCTTCCGGTGATCTCCTACGTGCACAACCTCGACCGTCAGGCGCTCATCGACATCCTGACCAAGCCGAAGAACGCGCTGATCCGCCAGTACCAGAAGTTCTTCGAGTTCGACGGCGTGGAGCTCGAGTTCAGCCACGACGCGCTCGAGGCCATCGCCGACCAGTGCATGCTGCGGGGGACCGGCGCCCGTGGTCTTCGCGCCATCCTGGAGGAAGTTCTTCTGAACGTGATGTACGAGCTGCCGTCTCGCAAGGACGTCACCAAGTGCGTGATCGACCAGGAGGTCGTCTTGCGGGGCGTTAACCCGACGCTCGTTCCGCGCGAGAAAGAAAAGGCTCCGCGACAGCCAAAAGAGCGGTCAGCCTAACCAGCTGGCCGACCGCTCCTCCGGGTACTTCCTGAGTCGTCTTTTCGAGATCTAGCTGACGGTAAGTCCGACGTGCATGCCCTGCTGGTAGTGCCCGGGCAGGTTGCAGATCAGGACGTACTTCCCGGCCTCCAGATCGACTTCCAGCTTCTGGGTTGAGTTGGGCTGGATGTCCTCGATCTCGTCGATGTGCTCGACCCCGGCTCCGCTTTCGTCGACCGCGCCACCCTTCACGGGAAGCTGGTCAGGAGCGAGGTCCGTCTTGAAGACCACGAACTCATGAACGGATGGGCCATCGTTGGTGACCAAGAAGTCAACCTTGCCGGCTTCGGTGCTGGTGGCGTCGAGTGAGATCGCGAAGTCCTTCTCTGTGGCCGCCACGCTCGATTCGTTTCCTTCGGGAGCGCTCGTTGCCGGGGCGGGCGTCGGGCTGGACCCGCTCTCGTTGCCGCCTCCGCCGCAGGCGACCCCGAGCATCAACGGAATCGCCGCTGCCAGCACCAATGAGCGGTAGCGCAAATGTCGCGTCATTCCCCCTCCTTTGTCGGTTTCACCGTGAATGTACACCGGTGACGCTGAGCGAAACTACGTCTGTCTCTTGTCGTCAGGTCTAAACGAATAGGCCCCTTCGTCGATTCATGGATCAGATGAGCGATCAGGCCGGGGTTGCCTCGGTCGATACCGATGTTGATGCCTCTTCGGGGGCACGCACGTTCGAGGCTTTCTACACGTCGGAGCGAGATCGACTGTACGGGGCTCTCTGCCTGATCACCGGCAACCGACACGAAGCGGAGGAGCTGACGCAGGACAGCTTCCTATCGCTCTGGGAGCGGTGGGATCGGGTTCGAGACCTTGAGAGTCCAACGGGATACCTGTATCGAACCGCGATGAATGCCTTTCGGAGCCGAAGGCGAAGGGCCGGGCTGGCCATTCGCCATGCTTTCGTACCCCGCGAAAGACAAGACGCATTCGAAGTCGTGGACGACCGTGACGTGCTTCTCCGCGTACTGGCCACGCTGACGCGGCGACAACGGGCGGCGGTGA
>DASVPT010000201.1:0-3651 GCA_036389535.1 Actinomycetota bacterium | reverse complement strand
CGACGATGATTCGAACCAGGATGAGCACGGCCGCGGCGGCCACGCCGCCCATCGTCACGCGGGCAAAGAACCCGATATTGGTCCGGCCGCCCCGAAGGACGGGGGCCGGCTCGACGGCGAGGTCGGTTCCGTTCTGTGAGGGGCCTTCCGCCGGAGCCACGAACGGCGCGGTGGCGGGAGGCACGGCCAGCGCCGTGGCGGGGGAGGTCATCGCCGGGCTCCCTTGAGGGCCCACGGCGAGGGTTCCGGCGTAGGCGGCGGGTCCTGCCACGGCCGGCGCCACGGGAGCGGGCCCGCCGCCGTTCGTCCCCGGGGCCAGGTGGGCACCCAAGGCGGGACCGAGCTGAGGAGTGAGCGGTGGTTCGGCCGAGGGGAACTCGAGGCCTCCCTTGGCTCGAATGAGCTCCAGGACGAGCCCGCCGACCGCCCCGGCCGCGTAGACGTAGACCCACGCCTCCATCGCGCCCTTGAAGTCGCCGGAGATGAACTGGGCGCCCAGCTTGAGAAGGCCTGGTGTTAGGAGAACGGCCAGCCCGCCCATGAACCACGCCCAAAACCGCCACCGGTAGACGTAGGCCAGGTACGCCAGCAACACCACGACCAGGAGCCCCAGTCCGGCGATGGAAACGGCCTCGAGATCCGTGGTCGTGACCAGCCAGATGACCGCCGGTGCGGCGAGGACCAAGCAAAGGACCAACAGAACAGCGCGAACGAACGCTTTGGTGTCCACCTCTTCTCCTTCCCCAAGAGACGTGGACCGCGATCGAGGATTTCGACCGATTTCCGAGGAGAACTTCGTTGCGCTAAGAATCCCCTAGCCCCGTTTGCACGGTCAAGGTGTGGAGGGGTCAGGAGAGACGCAGCGGGACATTTCGCCCGACAAAAAGAGGCGCTCAGGCCGGTTGGCCTGAGCGCCCCTAGGAGCTTTGGTTCGACCTGCTTAGCCGGTGAGCGTGGGCTGCTCGTCGATGGCCTCAGCCGGTCCGGCCATCACATCGTTGATGACGCCCGTGCCTCCGCCGCCACCAGTGTCACCGGTTCCACAGCCACCGCCACCGCCAGTGTCGCCACCGCCGCCGCCGCCACCGGTGTCGCCGCCGCCGCCGCCGCCGCCACCGCCGCCGCCGCCGCCAGTGTCAGACGGAGCGCATGGCTCCACCCAGAACACCTTGTGCTTGACGTCGGCGCCGATGGAGCCCTCGGCGTGGATGGTCAGCTTGACGTGGTAGCCCTGCTGCGGGTGAGGCGTGACGGCCGCGAGCGCGCTGCTCAGGTCGTACTGCTGCGACGCGTCGAGGTCGGTTCCGCCGCCGGCTGCGTCCTCACCGATGAACACGGTGTCGGTGAGCAGCTGGCCGCCGCCCGTCGGGGCCCAACCGTCGAAGATCACTTCGGCGTTGAGGTCACCCTGGTCGAAGCCGTAGAAGTCGACCTCGAAGAGGCAACCGACATGCGGCTCGTTGTTCGGGGCGTCGTCGAACGGCTGTCCGTCGATCTTGACGGTGCCGTTGTTCCCCGGGGGATTGTGCCCGGCACCTGGCTTGGCTAGTGCCATCGTGCTGGTGAGCGCGATGGTCAAAATTGCTGAGAGAACCACTACGAATGGTGCCTTGTGTCGGGCCCGCACTTCTCCTCCTTTGTGGAGAACGATCCCCTGCCTCTATTGGCCGGGGGCTACCTACCTGTCGAAGGGTAGCTAGAGAGGGACCCCTTCCAGTAGGGGCGATCAGGGGATTTTCGAAATCCACAATTACTTAGGCCGAAAGCTCCCAAGCATGCGTCCATTGCCGCGATTGCCGGTCCGTTCGGCCTCCGGCTCCGGCTGCTTCAGGCACGCCGTGGCAGAGGCGGACCGTCGATTCCCTCCTCCGGAAGTCGGAATTACCGCTTCTTTGCCAACCCTTTGCCAAATAGGGGTGGGCAAAAGTGACCCCTGGGGCCGATAACTCGAACTGAAAGGCGGCCCATAGCCAACGCTTCGAAAGCCGCAACCCCGGTTCGATCCTCGAAAGGAGAAGGCATTGCGCAAGTTCATTTTGATCTTTGGGGCTTTTGCCGTGATCCTGGCGCGCGGTGCGTCGGGTGCGGCCTTCGCCTCGACCAGTGACAGCGACCACGACGGCATGCGCGACGGTTGGGAGAAGGTCGTCGGGCTGAAGGTCGGGGTCGACGACTCCCGTCGTGACCCGGATCACGACGGGCTCAAGAACGTCCAGGAGTTCAAGCTCGACGTTCGCCTCCCGGCGAGAGGTGCCGGTTCGGACTTCGATCCCCGCGACAAGGACAGCGACAACGACTCGGTTCAGGACGGCGACGAGGACTCGGACCACGACGAGATTTCCAACGAGGACGAGTCCGCCGATCACACCGGGCTCCTCAACCCGGACAGTGACAAGGACTGCGTCGAGGACGGCGACGAGGACGCCGACGGTGACGGCCTGAGCGACGGCTTCGAGCTCGGTGCGGTGAACGCCAACGCCGACAGCGACCACGACGGCGTGCCGAACAAGATGGAGGACTCCGACGGCGACGGCGTCAACGACCCCGCCGAGTTCAACCCGCACGACGCCGACTCCGATGACGACTCCCTGGAAGACAGCGTGGAGGACGAAGACGGCGACCTCGTGGATAACGATGGTGAAGAGGAGAACGAGGAAGCCGACGAGCCCGACGACGTCGACGAGGTTGCGGCGGCCTGCGGAACGATCGCGTCGTTCGACCCGGTCAGCGGATTGCTGGTGGTGGACCTCGTGTCGGGTGGCCAGGTGCAGGGTCAGGTCACCGACAACACCGAGATTCGCTTCGAGGACACCGAAGAGGGCGGCGACTGCCAGGACAACTCCGGTGAAGGGTCCGGAGACGGCTCGCAGGCGCTCCTGGTGGCCGGGGCGCAGGTCTCCGACCTCGAGTTCGACGAGGACAGCACGTCCAGCCCGCAGGAGCTGGAAGAGGTCGAGCTGCTCTGCCCCGCTGGTTCAGGCGGCGCGGACGAGTAATTCTCAACCTCGATCGAGGATGAAAAGGGAGGGCCGGGTCACCCGGCCCTCCTTCCTTTTACCTAGACCTCACCTGCGGCGAATTCCTTGACCGCCGCCACCGGCCCGACGTACCGTCATTCAGCCGTTTCGGCACACTTTTCGAAAGGGGTTCGGATGCCGCGCCGAGGTCTTCGTCTGCTCGCTCTTCCTGTCGCTATCTGTAGTTCGCTTGTGCTTGCGTTGGTGGCTGCTCCCTCTGCAGGAGGCGCCACGCCAGCGCCGGTTCGAATGGGCTTTCAGGCCGGGGATGACTGGGAGCCGGCCATCGCCACCGATGGATTCGGCCACGTCTACGTGATGTGGACCCACTACGGCGACGACCCCGCATGCGCGGGATGCGCCAGCCCCCACATGGAGCTTCAGGTCTCCGGCGACAACGGGGTGACGTGGTCGGCTCCGCGGCCGCTCAAGCCGTCGTCCCTGCGACAGGACGACCCGCAGATCGTGGTCGACCCGGCCGACGGCAAGACCCTCTACGCGGCGTTCATGGAAGGTGGCAAGGCCAGCATGCTGGTGTCGAAGTCCACCGACTTCGGCGCGACGTGGAAGACCATGCTGGTCGAGTCGCTCCAGCGAGGAACGGACAAGGACATCCTCGCCGTCCGCGGTCAGG
>DASVPT010000200.1:0-1935 GCA_036389535.1 Actinomycetota bacterium | reverse complement strand
GCCAGCACGTGCGTGAAGGTCTGATCTCGAAACGGGAGGTCGATCGCCGTGGCGGCAGCGTAGAGCGGTCCGCCGCCGGCCGGCGCCGCTTGATTGAGCATTCCGATGCTCGCGTCAACGCCGACGACTCGCCCATCGGGCGACGCGATCCGCGCCGCCTCTCGGGCAACCACCCCGGTGCCGGTTCCCACGTCCAGAACCTGGGCCCCATCCGTGATGCGGGCCAACTCGACGAGGTCACCCGCCGGCAGCGCCATGCGGGGAGCGTGCACCCGAGCGTATGCGCCGGCGATGTCGTCGTACGTGCGCCAGTCCGCCTGGTCGCGCTTGCCGGCGGTCTCGGCCGAACGACCCGCCGAACCTGATTCGGCCGGACCCGAGGTGGATGGTTTTCGTCTGAAGAGCCGCACCGGACGGATAGGGTAGAGGACCAATGGACAAGCCACGGCACGGCGGCCGTTTGGTCGCCGAGATGCTGAAGCGCGAGGGCGTCACCCATCTCTTCACGCTCTCCGGCGGTCATATCGCCCCGATCTATGACGGATGCGTCGAGGAGGGCATTCGAATCGTCGACTTCCGCCACGAGCAGGCCGCCGCCCACGCCGCGGATGGTTGGGCCAGGGTCACGCTGCAGCCGGGCGTGGCGGCGGTGACGGCCGGCCCGGGCGTCACCGACGCCGTCACCGGAATCGCCAACGCGTTTTACGCGAACGCCCCCATCCTGGTTCTCTCCGGCAAGAACCCCATGTTCGAGTTCGAGATGGGATCGCTTCAGGAGATGGATCAGGTGACGCTCGTGTCGTCCATAACGAAATGGGCCAAGACGTGTTACGACGTGCGGCGCGTTCCGGATTTCGTCGCCACCGCACTGCGGTACGCCACATCGGGAAGGAAGGGGCCGGTCTTTCTCGATCTCCCGCTCGATGTTCAGTTCAACATCGCGGCGGATGCTTCATTGCCGGAGGGGTACCGCTCGGAGGCCCGGCCGCAAGGGGACCCGGATCAGGTGAAGGAGGCCGCGCGGGTTCTCGCGGACGCGGAGCGCCCCATCGTGTTCGCCGGCGGAGGGATTCGGTGGTCGGGCGCCCACGAGGCCCTGGCCGAGCTGGCCCACACCTTGAAGGTTCCGGTCTTCCTGAACTCGCTTGGCCGGGGATGCCTCTCGCCCGATGACCCGTACTTCTTCTCCGCGGCCCGGAAATACGCGCTGGGAAAGGCGGACGCCGTGCTCGCTCTGGGCGTGGACTGGGATTTCCGTCTCGGGTTCGGGCAGCGCGGGTTCGCCCCTGACGTCAAGGTCATTCAGGTCGACATCGACGGTGCCCACATCGGTCGAAACCGTCGGGTGGACGTCGGGATCATCGGCGACCCCGGCCGTGTGATCGAGCAGCTCGTCAACGCGGGCGTCGGGGCATCAGACGAGCCTTCCTGGACCGAGGAGGTGCGCGGCGAGGAGAACCGGCTGAACGACGAGGCCAGGGCTGGAATGGAGTCGGACGCGTCACCGATCCATCCACAGCGGTTCGCCAAAGAGATCCGGGACTTTCTCGATCACGATGCCGTGGTGGTTGGCGACGGAGGCGACATCGTCGGGATCACCGCGTCAATCGTTCAGGCCCGGCAGCCCGGACACTGGCTGGATCCTGGTCCGTTTGGTTGCCTCGGAGTGGGTCCGTCGTTCGCCGTCGCGGCGAAGTTGGCCAAGCCGGACAAGCAGGTCTTGGTGGTTTACGGCGACGGATCGTTCGGACTGAACGCGATGGAGTACGAGAGCGCGATCCGTCAGAAGATCCCGTTCGTCGGGATCATCGGGAACGACGGAGCGTGGGGTCAGATCAAGGTGGCCCAGGAAGCGTTGTACGGGCCCGGAAACGCGCCCGCCTCAGAGCTCAACCCGGAGGCCCCGTACCACCAGATGGTGGAAGGGCTGGGCGG
>DASVPT010000199.1:0-6768 GCA_036389535.1 Actinomycetota bacterium | reverse complement strand
CGCGTCGCCGTCCTCGCGCCCAACTGGCCGGGGTGGCGCGAGCACGATCGCACCCAATCATTCGCGATCCACCGGTGGCCCTCAACCGTGGCCTGGCCGACCTCGGAGCTCGCGCGTCGCGTCGACTCACTGATCAAGGAGCACCGGGCAGACGTCGTGTTGTTCGGACACGGATTCCCTCTGGCGCTCCTCGGTCCCCGTCTTGCCAGAAACGGTGTTCCCTACGTCGCGTTCACGCACGGCGCCGAGGTTTGGATGGCCCGTATGCCGGCGCTCGCTGCCGGCATACGCAGAGCTTTGGCCCATGCCGGTGTGGTGACCGCGGTGAGCCACTACACGGCTAAGACGATTCGAACGGTGGTCCCGTCGTCGGTTCCCCTGAGCGTGCTCTATCCGGGTGTCGACGTGAACCGATTCAATCCGCACGTTGACGGGACCACGGTTCGCGAACGGTACGGGCTGCAGGACCGGCCGGTGGTGCTCTGTCTCTCCCGGCTGGTGCCTCGGAAGGGCCAGGACGTCCTGATCCGAGGGCTGTCCCTTCTCCGACGGCTCGTCCCCGACGCGGTCTTGCTGATCGCCGGCGACGGACCCCACCGTGGGCAGCTGGAGGCCGAGGCATCTCGCGCTCCCTCAGGTTCGGTGGTGTTCACCGGAGAGATCCGCGAGGAAGACGCCCCGGCTCACTACGCGGCGTGCGACGTGTTTGCCATGCCCTGTCGTTCGCGGTGGGGTGGCTTGGAGGTGGAGGGCTTCGGGATCGTTTTCCTCGAAGCCGCGGCGACGGGCAAGGCCGTGGTCGCCGGACGATCGGGGGGCGCCGCGGAAGCGGTCGCCGATGAGGAAACGGGACTTCTCGTGGAAGGTTCGGAGCCGAAGGCCGCCGCCCTGGCCGTAGCTCATCTCCTGCGCGAACGCGATATCGCGAATCGGATGGGCGCCGCCGGACGGTCGCGCGCCGGGGAGCGGTTTGCGTGGCCCGTCATCGCAAGCCAGCTCGCCCAAATACTCACCGAAGCGGCGCGGTGAGCGCTTGGCAGACCTGGGACGACCACCGACGGCCGCTGAGCCGGACCATCCGGAAGTCAGCATCCACGACAGGGGATGGATCGGCGCATCGCCATCTGACGTCTACCGAACAGTCGCCAGCATCGAGACGTACGGGTCGTGGTGGCGAACCGTCACAGTCGAAACCGCCGACTCTCAGCTTCGGCTGGCGCTTCCAGGCGTGGGTCGGGTCAACGTGAGGACCGGCGGAGAGCGACCGAACGTGGGCATCGTTCTTCAATTTTCCGGTGACGCCACCGGGGTTCTCGAGTGGTACTTCGAGCCATTCAGGGAGGGGAGCGTGGCGAACGTCTTTCTTCGCCTGGCGCAGCGACCCCGGCGATGGAATCGCGGCGAGCTGGCTTACAGATCTGCCGTACGAGACGGCCTTCTGGCGCTCAGGACGTTGTTCGAGGGCCGGGCCACCGCTGGAGAGCGCCCGGAAGCTCACGCAGATGGTCGATGACGGCGTCAGGCACGATCTCCGGATCGGTCTCCTGCCGAAACTGGCGCGTCTGAACCCCGCGCATCCCGACGGCGCGCGCCCCGTTGATGTCGTCGAGGAGTCGGTCCCCGACGAACACGGTCACCGATGGCTCGGTCTTCAGCCGGTCGAGCGCCTCGCGGAATATCCGTGGATCTGGCTTTCGTACGCCGACCTCGCTCGAGAACACCGCGGCGTCCAGGTGCTGGGCGATCCCGAGCTGCTCGAGGTCCTCCCTCACCAGGTTGGGCCGAAGAGTGAGGTTCGACACCAGTCCGAGCCGGTAATCCTTCCGACGGAGGTCCTCCAACGTGTTCAGCACCTCGGGTGTCGCTACCAGAGACTTCGAGTACGCGGAATGGTCGAGGTGGACGATGTGGTCCATGACGTCGTCGGGCAGGTCGAAGCCGATGGTCGCCAGCGATTCGCGCAGGAGCTCACCCTGGTCGACTTCTTCCAGCCGGCGCTCGAGATAGGACTGCTCGACCAGCCGGTCCACTCCTCCGGCGACCCGCTCCACCAGGTCGAGCAGCTCTGGGACCTCCATGTAGGCGACTGCCTCGATGCGACCGCGGATCTGTTCGTAGGCGTCGTAGAGCGCCTGTTCGGTCCGCTGAAAGTCCACCAGCGTGTGCCCGAAGTCGAACAAGATGGCCTCGACGGGCTCACCGGCCGGATCCACGAGGGCGGATGCTACCCTCATCGCCGTGCGGGTGACCGCGATCTCCGACCTTCACGGCGCGGTCGAGCACCTCGGCGTCGTGGCGAACGATTGCGACGCCCTCCTGGTCCTCGGCGACCTCATCAACGTCCTCGACTATCGAACGATGGATGGAATCCTGGTGGAGGTGTACGGGCGCGAACCCGTGGCCGAGGCCGCCGAGCTTCGCGCCCGGGGACGATTCGAAGAGGCGCGAGAGACCATTCGCCGTGCCACGGATCCCAACGTGGACTTCCGCGCCCAATTCGTTGAATTGGCGAACAAGCAATACGAAGAGGTCTTCGCCGCGATGCCGGACAACTCGTACGTCACCTTTGGCAATGTGGACGTCCCAGACGTCTTGCGGTCCCTCGTCCCCGACCATGTGCGATTCGTCGACGGCGAGAGTGTGCGTCTTGGGGGGACGACGTTCGGGTTCGTCGGAGGCGGGGTCCAGACGCCGCTGGGCGTCCCCGGCGAGGTGCCCGACGCAGAATACGAGGCGAAGTTCGAGCGCGTCGGTCCGGTCGACGTGATCTGCACGCACATGCCGCCGCGCATTCCCTGGTACACCTACGACGTGGTGGCCAAGAAGTTCGAACCCGGATCCGTCTCGCTGATCGCGTACGCCGCGCGCCACCACCCGAGGTACGCGCTCTTCGGGCACGTTCACCAGCCTCTGGTCAACCGGGGAACCGTCCACGGCACCGAGTTCGTCAACGTGAGCCACTTCCGCGCAACCGGTCGAGGGTTCACCATCGACGCCTGAGAGGAGGAGGACACCATGGCAGAACAGACCGAAGGCGAGATCGACATCGACGCCTCTCCAGAGGAAGTCCTGGAGGTCATCACCGACTTCGAGTCCTATCCGAGCTGGGCGCAGGGCATCAAGAAGGCGGAGATCAAGAAGACCGATTCCCAGGGCCGTCCCAGCGAGGTCTACATGGAGGTCGGGCAGATGGGCTTCAACGCCAGCTACACGCTGACCTACAAGTACAAGGCCAAGGACGGCGGGCTGTCGTGGACGTCGAAGGACACCTCGGGAGCCATCAAGAGCCTCAAGGGCGAGTACGACCTCGAGGACACCGGCGAAGGCACCCACGTCACGTATCGGATGACGGCGGAACCCGGCGTGAAAGTCCCCGGAATGATCCGCAAGCAGGTAGAAAAGACGATCATTGGAACGGCGCTCGGAGGACTGAAGAAGCGCGTCGAGGGTCGCTGAACGCCCGGGATCGGCGGGCGAACTGCCGTCGTCGCCGCTTTCAGTAGGCTTGGAGCGTGCGGATCCTTCTGTTCACCGGTAAGGGCGGCGTCGGGAAGACGACGGTCGCCGCTGCTACCGCCACGAGCGCGGCGCTCTCGGGCCAGCGGACCATCATCATCAGCACGGACCCCGCGCACTCGCTGGCCGACTCGTTCGACGTTCCGCTTTCGTCGACCGCCCAAGAGATCGCCCCCAATCTCTGGGCCGAGCAGATCGACGCCCAGGACCGCCTGGAGGCGAACTGGCGCGAGATTCAGGAATTCGTGATCTCTTGGCTGAACTGGGCCGGCGTCGACGCCATCGAGGCCGAAGAGCTTTCGGTCATTCCCGGCCTGGACGAGATCTTCAGCCTGATCGACGTGAAGCAGCACGTCGATTCCGGAAAGTACGACCTCCTGGTGATCGACTGCGCCCCGACCGCTGAGACGCTCAGACTGCTTTCTCTCCCCGAGATCATGAACTGGTACATCGAGCGCATCTTTCCGGTGGAGCGGCGGATCGTGAAGACGGTCCGGCCCCTTCTGACGCGGATTACAACCATGCCGATCGCCGAAGACAGGATCTATTCCGCCATCGAGCGCCTTCATCGAAACCTCGACGGCGTGCGGCAGCTCCTCACCAATGACCGGATGTCCTCGGTCCGGCTGGTGGTGAACCCGGAGAAGATGGTGATCGCCGAGGCGCGGCGGACGTACACGTACCTGTCGCTGTTCGGTTACCGCACGGACGCGGTGGTGGTGAACCGGATCATTCCGGAGGAGGTCGAAGACCCCTACTTCGGGAAGTGGAAGGAGATCCAGGCCGAACACCTGGCGACGGTGATGGAGTCGTTCGCGCCGGTTCCGATCCTCAAGGCCCGGCTGTTCGACCGGGAGATGGTGGGCCTCGAGCTTCTCGGCGAGATGGCCCGGGAGGTCTACGGCGATACCGATCCCATGGCGATCCTGCATCGAGACGAACCCATGCGGGTCCGCCGGCGGGGAAGCTCGTACGTTCTGTCGCTTCGGTTGCCGTTCACCGAGCGTTCGGAGATCGACGTGTTCCGGAAGGCAGACGAGCTGTACATCAGCGTCGGCTCGTACAAGCGAAACATGATCCTTCCGCAGACGCTGCAGCGGCTGGACGTGCAGGAGGCGAACTTCGAAGACGGCCGTCTTGACGTCCGGTTCGCCCGGGCGTCCGGCCGACCCGCACCGGTGAACGCGGGTTCCCAATCGAGGAGATGACATGGCCGAAACGAAAACGAACGCATCCAGAGCGAAGAGGGCTTCCTCAGCGAAGAGATCTTCTACGTCACGACGGACGTCCAAGAGGACGAACGACGCCGTGACGCAGGACCCGTCACCTCCCCCTCCACCTTCACCTTCGCTCGAATCGGAGCTTCACGGGTTCGCCGATCATTCACCGGCCGACGAGGACCTCTCGGAACACAACGCGCCGATTTGCTCGGTGGCCTTCTGCCCGATCTGCATGGTCGTGACGGCGGTCGGTGACGCGCGCCCGGATCTGATTCAGCACCTCCTTCTGGCGAGCCGGGAGTTTCTCCTCGCCGTTCGATCCGTGATCGATGCGCGGTTGGAGGGCGCTCCTCCTCCTTCGAAGCTCGAGCGGATCACCATCGAGTGATGGCCGAGCATCGGGAATCCTTTTACAAGACCACGCAGATCGGCCCGCTCCTCCGGTACTGACGTAGGCTCGCCCTCTCATGCCGAGTCCCTTTGCCATTGGCGTCGACGCGGGCGGAACGAAGGTGCAGGGTCTGCTCGTTGACACGCAAAGCGGTGAGGTCCTCGACCGGCAAGTTGTCGGGACGCCCGCGGAAGACGCGGAAGCCTCGCTGGAGGCGATCATCGCGGTCGCTCGCGAGCTCATGGGATCCACCGACGGAGTCAGAGCGATCGGCGTCGGCGCCGCCGGAATGGTCGATATGAACGGCGTCATGCGGTTCGCCCCCAACGTGGCCTGGCGAGACGCCCCCATTCGCGACCGGGTCAGGTCGGCGACGGGCCTGGTCACCGTGGTGGACAACGATGCCAACACCGCGGCGTGGGGCGAGTTCCGCTACGGAGCGGGCATCGGGTCCGGCGACATGCTTCTGGTAACCGTCGGTACGGGAATCGGTGGGGGGGTTGTGACGGGAGGCCGGTTGCTCCAGGGCGCGCATGGATTCGCCGGTGAGATCGGTCACATCATCGTGGAGCCGGGCGGCCCTCGATGCGGATGCGGGAACCGAGGCTGCTGGGAGCAGGTGGCGTCCGGCCGCGCCCTCGATCGACTCGGGCGTGAGGCCGCACAGCGGCAGCCGGAGAGCACGCTCGCCAACATGGCGGATGGAGACCCGCAGAAGGTCGACGGCCGGCTCGTCGCGGCGGCGGCCCAAGCCGGCGATCCCGTTGCGGTCCACGTCTTGCGCGAGGTCGGACGCCGGCTCGGGGAGGGGATTGCCGGGCTGGTCAACGTGCTCGATCCCGACGTCGTGGTGGTCGGCGGGGGCGTCGCCGACGTCGGCGATCTGCTTCTGAACCCGGCTCGCGAAGCGTTCGAAGACGCGGTCGAGGCGCCGCGCTTTCGTCCGAAGGTTCCAATCGTTCCGGCCAAGCTCGGAAACGATGCCGGTGCCATCGGTGCGGCTGGCCTCGCCGAGCTGGAGATCGAAGATCGAGAAGAGCATCGCGGAAAGGCATTCACCGGATGAGCAACCATCGTCCGAAGATCGGGCTGATCCTTCCGATGTTCTCCGGTGATCCCGGAAAGGTCATCACCGCCGCCACGGCGTCAGAGGAGCTCGGCTACGACGGCGTCTTCGCCTTCGATCACTTCTTCCCGCCGGGCGCCGCACCCGACCGTCCGGCCCTGGAGGCGTTCACCACGCTCGCTGCGGTGGCGGCGTGCACCAAGCGCGTAACGCTCGGGACCCTGGTGACGCGCGCGGTCCTCCGCCCGCCCGGACTGCTGGCGAAGATGACGTCGACGCTCGATCTGATGAGCGAAGGCCGAATGGTTCTCGGAATCGGGACCGGGGATCCCATCGACCGCCCGGAACACGACACGTTCGGATTTCCAAACCTCGGCTTGAAAGAACGGCGGGCGCATCTGGCGGAGACGGTGGATGCGCTCAAGGCGCTGTTCGAAGGGCGGGTATTCGAGGGGGGCGAACGGCTTCCTCGAATCGAAGGACCCCTGCTTCCTCCGCCGGTTCGGCCCGGCGGGCCGCCCGTCTGGATCGGCGCTCAGGCAGACGAGGTCATTCGCATCGCGGGGAGGCTCGCG
>DASVPT010000198.1:0-3130 GCA_036389535.1 Actinomycetota bacterium | reverse complement strand
CAGCGGGTGCACGTGGCGGTGGTGCACGCGGCAGCCGAAGATGACGCGCGGAACCTCTTGGTCCAGGTCGAGGCGAACGCCGACGTTGTTGAGAGCGTCGTTACTGAGGTGACACCCGTCGTCGGCGTCCACACCGGCCCGGGCCTGGTCGGAGTGGCCTACTTTTGTGACTGAGCCGTTTCGCGAGCCCTGCGCGCTGCTTGGTCCTCCGCCAGATCGACCGGGATCACCGGCAGGATGCGACTGTGGGTGCGTCCGATCATGCCCGCGCTCAGAAGAGCTTCCTCGATGACATGCGCACTCGGCGCATCGATCAGCATGAAAATCTCGTGGGATGCCCGGTTGACCCACCAGCCAGTGAACGTGAGTCCGTTCTGGCCCGCCGAATCCCTCATCTGATCGATAGGACCTCGGAGCAGCCTCTCCTCTTCTTCCCCCCTGAACGCGCAGCTTTCGGGGTTATGGGTGTTCACGACCATGTGCAACATCGCTCTCCCTCCCTCTCTTGGTTGGAACGAAACCTAGCTGCTTTCGACATTTCGAGCGAGAGACGGAGCGGGGTCTAGGCTGGAGGCATGACCTTCGGGCGCGCCTTGTGGGTTCTCGGTGGCTATTTCGTCGGGACGCTGCCGTCCGTGTTGATCGTGGCCAGGGCCAGGCGGGCCACGGCGCTCCTCTCCACCGCAAGGCGGGACGCGGGCGAAACCGACCCCCACATGATCATGTGGAAGCAGCTCGGCATCGTCTGGACAATCGTCGCCGCCACACTCGACGTCGTGAAGGGTTTCGTTTACCTGCTGATCGCGCGTCACTGGGGGCGCCAGGACACCGCCACACTCGCTCTGATCGGCGCGGCCGTCGTTCTGGGCCACAGCTTTCCCTTCTATGCCCGGGACATGGCGGGCCGCGGTCTCGCTGCCGCGTCGGGGGTCTTCCTGGTGCTGCTTCCAGTCGAAATGGCAATCGCGGGGATCATCATCGTGATCGGAGGCGCCACTCGAAATACCGGGTTGTCCTCGACGATCGCGATGGGCTCGATTCCATGGGTCGCCGCGTTCCAGGGGCAGCCACGGGCGCTCGTGGCGATGGCAGCGGCGATCTTCGCCCTCATGATGATCCGACGAGTTGAGGGAGTCGGTCAGGTCATCAACAGCGGGGTGCCGGCTTCCAAAGCGATCTGGTACCGATGTGTCTTCGACGCGAACGCGCCGGCCGAAGCGCGGCGCGACATCCACGCCCTCCCACGCGAACACTCCGCGCAGTAAGGACGCATCCATGTCGATCGTCGTTCAGAAGTACGGAGGCAGCTCCGTCGCCGACGTGGAACGGATTCGCGCGGTCTCCGAACGCGTGGTGGATGCGAAGCGGCAGGGCAACGACGTCGTGGTCGTGGTCTCAGCCATGGGAGACAGCACCGACGATCTCATGGCCATGGCGCACCAGCTGACGCCGATGCCGAACCCGCGCGAGCTCGATCTTCTGCTCACGGCCGGCGAACGCATCGCCATGTCCCTGCTGGCGATGGCCATCAACGCCGCCGGCTTTCCGGCCGCCTCGTACACCGGCTCGCAGGCCGGCATCATCACCGACACCACCCACGGCCAGGCGAAGATCATCGATATTCGGCCCGGCCGCATCCGCGAGGCGCTCGAAAAAGGGAACATCGTGATCGTCGCCGGATTCCAGGGCGTGTCGACCGCCTACGACGTGACCACGCTCGGCCGGGGGGGCTCCGACACCACCGCCGTCGCCCTCGCCGCCGCTCTGGAGGCCGACCATTGCGAGATCTACACCGATGTCCCCGGCGTCTTCACCGCGGATCCCCGGATCGTGCCGAACGCCCGCAAGCTCCACGCCGTCTCGTACGAGGAGATGCTGGAGCTGGCGGCCTCCGGCGCCCAGGTCCTTCAGCTTCGGTCCGTCGAGTACGCTCGGACCCACGGTGTGAAGGTTCACGTCCGGTCCTCGTTCGCGCCGGAGGACGGTACGTGGATCACCGAGGAGGACGTTCGTATGGAGCAGGCCATCATCTCGGGGGTCGCCGCCGATCGTTCCGAGGCCAAGGTCACCATCGAGGACGCGCCCGACAGGCCCGGGGTCGTCGCGGCGATCTTCGGCGCCGTCGCGAGCGAGGGCGCCGGGCTCGACATGATCACGCAGAACGTCGGCCGCGGCGGCCGGACGGACGTTTCCTTCTTGGTGCCGAAGTCGGACCTCCAGCGCCTGGCTCCGGTCCTCGACCGGGTCACGTCGGAAATTGCGGCGTCGCGTTACGTCACCGACAACGGAATCGCGAAGGTCTCGCTGGTCGGCGCCGGCATCCGAAGCCACCCATCCGTGGTCGCCGAGATGTTCGAGGCACTGGGGAGCGAGGGAATCAATATCGAGATGATCTCGACCTCTTCGATTCGAATTTCGTGCGTGATCCGCGAGGCGGACGCCGAACGCGCCGTGCGTGCGGTTCACGAGCGGTTCTCCATCTCGGAAGAGGCGGCGGCCCGCGAGGAGCACACCGTCTGATGACCCGAGTGGCGGTGGTTGGGGCGACCGGAGCGGTTGGCCGCGAGATCGTTCGCATCCTGGAGGAGCGGAATTTTCCTCTGGACGAGCTGGTCCTCCTCGCCTCGGAGCGTTCTGAGGGCAAGCGGTTGAAGTTCCGGGGCGAGACGCTTTCGGTCCAAGCGCTCGAAGACGGCTGGCATCGAGGGATCGACCTGGCGCTCGCCTCCGCCGGAACATCGCTCTCTCGGGAGATCGTCCCGCCCGCCGCGAAGGCGGGAGCGGTCATCGTCGACAACTCTTCGGCGTTTCGAATGCACCCGGACGCGCCGCTGGTGATTCCAGAGATCAACGCGCACGCGTTGGCGAACCACAAGGGGATCATCGCCAACCCGAACTGCACGGCGATCACCGCGCTCCTGCCGCTCGGCCCTCTCCACGCGGCGTTCGGGCTACGCTCGCTCATTACGTCGTCGTATCAGTCGGCGTCTGGCGCCGGGATGAAGGGCGTCCGAGAGCTGGCGGAGCAGATCGAGAAGCTCCACGGGCAGGAGGAGGATCTCGGCTACCCCGAGCGCGAGTCGCTTCCCGTCGGTGACGTGTTTCCCGACACTCTGGCGTTCAACGTCAT
>DASVPT010000197.1:0-2658 GCA_036389535.1 Actinomycetota bacterium | reverse complement strand
CGGAGCATTCATCGGTGTTCTGGTGATGGGCTACATGAGCTTCCGCGCCGGACTCGTATCGCTCCTCGCCCGCGGCGACGAGGAGATGTACGAGCGGATGGCGAAGCTGGTCGAGCCTCAATCCCAGGAGGCCGCGATCCTTTTCTGCGACCTGCAGAGCTCAACGGACGTCGCCCGCACGCTGCCCACCTCCGAGTACTTCCGGCTGATCAGAAGCGTCTGGACCGAGATCGACGCGTTGGTCGCTCGCAATCGCGGCATCGTTGGTAAGCACGCAGGCGACGGCGCTTCGGCATTCTTCCTGGTGGATGATCTCGGGTCGCGCTCCGAGGCAGCGTCGGCCGCGATCCGCACCGCGCGGGCGATCCACGACCGGTCCGACGACATCTTCGGGACGGATCTGGAGACTTCATGCCTGATGCGCGTGGGCGTTCACTGGGGTAGCTCGTTATCCATCGGCCAATTGGTCCCTGGCGGCCGCCTCGACATCGTGGCTCTTGGCGACGCGGTCAACGAGTGCGCTCGCATCCAGGAGTGCGCGGATCCCTACCAAACGCTGGCGTCGAAGCAGCTCATCGAGCACCTCTCGCCTGACGACGCGGCGGCTCTTGGGATCGACACGAAGAAGATCCGCTTCCGCCCCCTGAGCGACGTTCAAACCGCGAACGGCAAGGCACTAGCCGCGGCCGGCGCTATACCGGTCACGACCGTCTAGCAGGAGGACTGAACGTCAGCCCGAGACGATCGAGGTCTGCTCGACCTGACGGACCGGCCTAGCGCTTCTTTGAACCACCGCTCTTGTGTCGCTGGCTCAACGCGCTGCCTGCAACCGACTTGGCGGCCTTGCTGTAGTTGCCACGCAGAACCCCGCTAGCCTTCGTCGCCACTTTGGCGCCTGTCGTTTTGGAGTGGGCCACTTGCTCTCACCTCCCCTCACCCTCTGGTAAGTCACTTGGACTCTTTAGAGGCGCGTATTGCATTTGTAGCACGAATTGTACTACAGTCCCCCACGACAGCGTCGATACACCTCAGGACGGGATGAGTGCGAATCGACGAGATCCTTTGGGATGACCAAAACGAAGACCACATCGCCAGGCACAGCGTCACGCCGGAAGAAGCCGAGGAGGTCGTCTTCGATGCGTCATCAGCTTTCTTCCGGACCGGCGGCGGAGAACGGCCCCTTCGGTATCTCGTCCTCGGGCTCACCGAAGCTGGGCGATACTTGCTCGTCGTACTGGAGCCACCGACCCGAGGCCAGACCTACGTCGTCACGGCGCGCGACATGACGGACGGTGAGAAGCGCCGATTCAAGAGGAGATGACGATGACAAAGCGCGTTCCGAACTTCCGGAGTAGAGAGGAAGAGGTCCGGTTCTGGCAAGACACCGGCCTCGAAAAGCTCGCTGAAGGTGAGTGGGAAGAGGTCAAGATTGACCGGCCCCAACGGCCCCTATCCGCGACGTTCGCGATCCGCTTTGACCCCCAAACAATCGAGCTGCTTCGGCAGGTCGCCAGGACCGAAGGAGTCGGCGTCACGCAGTTGGTGCGGGCCTGGATCCTCGAGCGACTCCGACTGGAGCGTTCCGCCGGGGTCCTCGCCGAACCGACAAGCACTTTCGCTTCGGAGTTTGAGTTGAACCTACGTCAGAGAATCCTAAGCACCCTGATGAAACGGATACCGGAAGCTGTGGAAGAAGCGATGCAGGACGTCCTCGAGCATGCTGACCTAGAGGCGTCGGGGGTTGCTGAGCTCGACTAAGTGCTTTGAACGTCAGGAAGTGGTTCAACCGGCGACTCAAGCCCATTTGGGATCCAGCGTCGCGCTTCCTTCAGAGGATTGAGCGCGGGAAGCTCTCCAAGATCATTCCTCGGGAGCGACACGCCGAGTTCGAGCGGTTCCTTTCGCAAGCGGCAAGCACGCCAGGCGTTGATCGTCTTGCTCTCCGCTTCGTCGCTCGAGACGGTGGATCGCACGCCTACGTCTGGGTTACGTACGACCTTGTTCGCGAGGAGGCTTTGGTGGGGTTGCGTCTCGTTGGCGTACACCTTCCGGGCGGACCTGAAGATCGGTTCACTACGCCGGATGACCTCAAGGACTCGCCGATCTTCGATGCAGGCCGTCTGCCGTAATCGTTCCGATTCGAATCACATCGCTGTCATTTCTGTCAGTGATGTTTCTCACAATGGGTTTCAGCGAGGGAAACACCGAACCAAAGGAGGTCCACATGCAAGCATCCATCCGACTCGAACACCACCTGCTGGCCGTCGAGGCCGAGCACCGCGTCCACGCCATGCTCGAGCTCGTCGCGCCGCCAGCGCCCGCCACCCACCAGAGGCCGCCGCTCCACCTGGCCCTGGTCATCGACCGCTCCGGGTCCATGGCCGGGCCGAAGCTCGAGACCACCAAGGAGTGCGCGGCGTTCCTGGTCCGGCGGCTCGCCCCGACCGACGAGCTCGCCCTGGTCACCTACGACGACGAGGTCCAGCTCCTCTCCCCGCTCGTCGCGGTCGGCGACGCCGGCCAATCGCTGCTCCAGGTCATCGGCGGTATCTTCCCGGGCGGCAGCACGAACCTCTCCGGCGGCTGGCTGAAGGGAATGGAGGCCCTGCGCGCCACGAACGGTGCCGGCCCGCGAAAGGTCCTGCTGCTCACCGACGG
>DASVPT010000196.1:0-18272 GCA_036389535.1 Actinomycetota bacterium | reverse complement strand
CGCATCCCGTCCCGTGCGTGTGGACGGTGTCAATGCGTTCGGTCGAAAGCCATTCCGAGGTCGTTCCGTCGAAGAAGAGATCCTCCGCTTGCGTTTCGTCCAGGTGGCCGCCCTTGACCAGGACCGCCCCCGGCCCGAGGTCCAGGATCCGCCTTGCCGCTTCCGCCATGTCGTCCTTCGTCTTCACCTCAAGGCCGGCCAGACCGGATGCCTCCGGAAGGTTCGGCGTCACCAGGGTGGCGAGCGGGAGGATCCGGCGCCGAAGCGCGTCGACGGCGTCCGTTCGAAGCAACGGATCGCCGTGCTTCGACACGAACACGGGATCGACCACCAGGTTGGGCACGCCGCCCTCCGAAAGCGTGTCCGCGACGGCGGCGATGATGTCCGAGGTGGAAAGCATGCCGGTCTTCGCCGCGTCGACACCGATATCGGTGGTGATCGCGCGGATCTGACTCCCCACCACGTCCGCCGGAACATCAGAGACCGCGCTGACCCCAACAGTGTTCTGGACGGTGATCGACGTGATCGCGCTGGTGCCCCACACGCCGAGGATGGCGAACGTCTTGAGGTCGGCCTGAATTCCCGCGCCGCCGCCCGAGTCCGATCCGGCGATGGTCAGGGCGCGCGGGACGCGGCGCTCCGGATCAGGCCGCAAAGTGATCCCACCCTTTCGATTCGAGGGTTCGCTCGGTGCCGCCGGCCTCCACGGCGATGGTCTCCCGTTCCTGGGTGATCTCGCCGATGTCGGTGAGATCCGTCCCGAACCGCTCGTCCAGCCGGGCGGCCGCGCGTCCGACGACCTCCGGCGCAAGAGTGGCGAGCAGCTCGTAATCCTCTCCGCCGCCCAGCGCCAATTCGATGGGATCGACTTTCAGCGCGGTCTGAAGCTCGGCCAGCCCCGGAGCGACCGGAACACTGGGGAGATCGATTCGCACACCGACCTCGCTCTCGCGGCACAGCCGCCGGAGGTCCTTGGCCAGACCATCGGAGAGATCCATCATTGCGGAGGCCCCCGCCGCGGCGAGCGCCTCGCCCTCATCCACCCGGGCCACGGGCCGGGCGTGCGCCGCCAGCAACGCTCTGGCCCATTCGCCGTCCGGAAGGCCTGTCCCTTCCGACGCCGTCGCTCTGCCCAACAGAAACCCGCCCGCGGCGCCGCCAAGCTGACCGGTCACCACCACACGATCGCCGGGACGCGCGCCGGCTCGGGTCACCGCGCGGTTCTTCGCCACCTCACCGGTCAGAAAGACCGAGATGACGACGGCGTCCGAACGCGACAGGTCTCCGCCGACCACGCTCGCCCCGTAGCGAACCGCGGCGTCGCGGAGGCCGGCGTAGAGATCCATCACCCACGGCATCTCGACGGAGGCGCTGATTCCCAACGACACCAGTCCATATTTCGGACGACCCCCCATCGCGGCCACGTCGCTCACGTTCACGGTGAGCGCCTTGTACCCGAGGTCGCGCGGGGAAATGAGCGCTCGGTCGAAGTGAACACCCTCGATGAGGACGTCGGCCGTGAGGATCTCGAATCCCGAATCCGAATCCACCAGGGCGCCGTCGTCGCCCGGCCCGAGTCGCACCCCCGGAGCGTCGTCGGCGAGAATGGTCCGGAGAGCATCGATGAGCTCGTCTTCCGTGAACGCGGTCATAATGCGAGCGTACTCGGGACCGTTTCGGAGGAAACGAGATGCCGGTCATCAACACGATCGAGGTCGAAGGGGTCTCCCCTGAGTCCTGGGGCGCCGCCGCGCGAGAGGCGCTGCGCGAGGCGGCCAAGACCATTCGCGGGATCAACCGGCTGGAGGTCCTTTCCACCAGAACCCGCGTGGAGAACAGCCGAATCGTCGAATACCGAACCGAGGTCCGGCTCTACTTCACGATCGAACAGAGCTAGCCCGACGCGCCTCCCTACGCCGGGCTGGTGAAGCTCTTCCGGACCCGCTCGGTCACCGGGAACAGGTCGTACAGATGCTTCTTGAGATCCGAGAAGGCGTAATTCTCATCGGGCAGCAGTCCGAGCTTCGTGCCGAAATACAGATCGAAGATCAACCGAAACGTGTTCACCGGCGTGATGGTCTGGGTCAGCGGAGGGTTCTTTACGCCCGGTAGGTACATCGCGTTGAGAATGAGGAACTTTCGCCAGAGCACTTTCTCGCGCGGGGACCGGCTCCACCGAGTCGGTTCGCCCTCGTAGGGTCCCTCATCGGTCTGGATCAGGATGACGGGACGCTTCTCCTCCGGCACCGCCAGCAGCCTGTCCACCAGCCGCGTGACGTTCTTGTTGACCCACATCACCTGCTCGACGTAGTTGCGCTCCTTCGTTCGCTGTGACGCCTGCTCCTCCGTGACGTAGTTGCCGTTTCGGTCCAGAACGAACGGGCCGTGCGGAACCAGGACGTGCGCGAACACGAACTTGGGTCCCTTCAGCTTGCTGACCTCCCCGATCTTCTGGATCTGGAATAGCGCGCGTGCGTACTCTCGCTTCCGAAATCCCTCCCCCTGGATCCCGCCCAGGATCGTGTCGCCGATCAGCGTCCGCGTGAACTCGGAAAAGCCGAAATGGACGTTCACTGACGCCAATGGGCTCTTGGCCGTCGGTGACCACCACGACCCCATGTGGATGTAGCGATAGCCGGCCTTCTGCGTCAGGTACCGCCCCACCGCATGATCCTCTGTGAGGTCCTTGAGGGGGGTGGTGTCGCCGGTGTTCGTCCCGAACTTCTCCGTGAGGAAGTTGATGTAGCGCATGTTGAGCTCTGCCGCGATCGAAAGGAGCGTCCTCGGGTAGTTCGCGGTGCTCTGCCGAGCGACGTAGAACCCCCGGCTCTGGAGGAAGCGGAAGAACGGCTCCTCGTCGAATTGAAAGTCCTCCCGCAAGGTGCGCTCTCCGGCGTAGTCGTCGAAATACAGGAGGTAGATGTCCGGCCGGCGGCTCGCGTTGATCGTGCCCGAGCGCGGCGGCGGGACGTTCGTCTCATCGATAACCTGAGGTCCGCTCGGCCCCTCGCGCGCCTTGAAGTAGCCGACCTGCGCCGCGTTGAACAGCACGAGCGCCGCGCCGACCACGTTGAGCACGCGAGTCAACTCGGGCACATACCGCTTCGCCCGAGCGGCGAGCACCACCGCGATCAGGCCGAGAACCCCCAGGATCGTGAGGACCACGGCCGGCCGACCGATGGAGAGACCGGCGATGCTTTTTCCCCGGATCGCCCGAAAGGTCGCGCCGTAGAAGAAGAACAGAAAAACCAGAGCGGTCGCGGCGAGTCCCGCCTTCCGCGCGCTCTTGAAAAGCGGCGTCAGGATCAACGTCAGCACGGCCGCAGCCGCCACCGAAACGACGAGCGGCCACACGATGTCTCCGAACGAGACGCCCTCGTTCAGGTTCTGCGCCCAGAGAATCAGAATGGGAAACACCGCGAAAAAAAGCGGATGCAGCGGAAACGGGCGCCTAGCGAGCAGGTTCTTCAGCATGGACACGAGTTCGAGATTCTAGTGACGCCCCGACGTTTGGGAGGAAGGTGTCGGCTAGAATCACTCCCTTCCCAATCACTGAAGAGGTGAAATTCGTGCGCGCGAAGCGTGTCTTCGACAATCCCAAACCGGAAGAGCTGCGGCAGTTCACCGAAGAGATGCCGAACTCCCGAGTCACCGAGTTCGACAACGTCAACGTGCAGACGCGCGTGACGTCGCGGAGCTCAGGATCGACCTTCATCGTCACCGACGATCCGGGAGTCACGGACCAGAAGACGATGAGCCGCGCCGACTACGAGCGCGTGGCCAAGATGCAGGACGACTACATCGCCGAGCAAGAGATGATCGTGATCGACGGCTTCATCGGGAACGTCGAGGACTTTCAGACGCCGGCCCGTCTCACCATCGAAAAGGCCGCCGCGAACATCGCGGGCATGCAGCAGAAGCTCTATTACCCGCGGGAGGGCGGCGAGCCGGAGGTTCAGGTGATCTACACACCGGGCCTGATGGCGTCCGGTTATCCGGACGACCGATGCATCGCCGTCGATCTGGAGAACGGCGTGACCCGCGTCATCGGCGCCGACTACTTCGGGGAGTCGAAGAAGGGCGGCCTCCGGATGTGGAACCAGATCATCTACGACCGCGGCGGGCTCGCCCTGCACGCCGGCTGCAAGGTGGTTCCCGCGAATGGGGACGAGAAGGTCTTTCTGATCATCGGTCTGTCGGGAACCGGGAAGACCACCACCACCTTCACGACCCAGAACAACTCCCTCCCCGTCCAGGACGACTTCATCGCCCTCATGCCCGGCGGATACGTCTACGGCAGCGAGAACGGGTGCTTCGCCAAGACATTCTCCCTGGACCCCGAGTTCGAGCCGAACATCTACCGCGCGGTGACGAGCTCCGGCTCCTACCTGGAAAACGTCTATCAGGACGAGCACGGCAAGGTGAACTTCTTCGAGACCTCGTACACCAAGAACGGCCGGGCGGTCTTCTCGCTCTCCGACCTCGGTGACTTCAAGGACGCTCGCGACCTCAACCAGGTCGACTACCTGCTGATCCTCAACTGGAACGAGAACATCGTTCCGGCGGTCGCCCGGCTTTCACAGGTCCAGGCGGCCACGTACTTCATGTTGGGCGAGACCACGGGGACGTCCGCGGGAGGCAAGGCCGAAGAGGGGAAGTTCCTTCGCGTTCCCGGGACCAACCCGTTCTTTCCGCTTCGCCACGGGCTTCAGGGCAACCGGTTCCTCGAGCTCCTCGAGTCTCACCCCATGGAGGTGTTCCTGTTGAATACGGGACGCGTGGGGGGCCGCGAGGACGACGAGCGATCGAAGAAGGTCAAGATCCCGCATTCGTCGGCCGTGGTGAAGGCCATCGCGGAGCAGACCATCAAGTGGACCGGCGACTCGGACTTCGGATATGAGGTCGCCGACGACGTTCCGGGCGTCGACGACCCGGAGCTCCTCCAGCCGCGACGGCTGTACGAGCGACAGGGCCGGCTCGACGAGTACGACAGGGTGGTCGAACGGTTCAAGCGCGAACGAGCCGAGACGCTCTCGAAGTACGGCGATCTCACGGACGAGATCGTGAGAGCGGCGAGCTGATCGCCTAGCGAACGACCAGGGTTCGGTTGAGTCGGCGGAGCTGGCGAAGCTCGGCCATTCGAACCAGCACCCAGATCCCCCCGGCGGCGGCGAGCCCGAGCTTCCATCCGTCGTTTTCGAGCGTCTCGGATATGGATTCGGTGATCCGCTCCGGAAGGACGGTCCCCAGCACCTTGGCCGGCAGGGTTGGCTTGGTCTTCCTGGCCGCCCGGCGCCGAATCGTCCTCACCGTCAGCCACGCCGCGCCGGCCGCCGCAACGGCGCCGGCGACGGGAATCAGCGCCCTGCGGCTGGTTGCCGCGCGTTGCTGGACCCGTCCTTCGAACTCGGCGATCTCCTCGCCGAGACGTTCTCGTGTGTCCTCGATCGCCCTTACGGTTTGGTCTGTGCTTTGGCCCATTCCACATCCTCCCGAAGTGTCTTCTTCGTTTCCGGAGCAACCGGGGTCTTCAACTTGCTTCGCGCGAAGGCGACCGCCGCCAGCGCGACCACGAGAAAGCCGCCCGCGACCACGAGCCTGGACGCCCACGCCGGCAGAAGGTTGTCGAGGGCGGTGGAAGCGGCCAGCCCCACGAACGCCAGCACGAAGAGGGCCAAGAGCCCTCCAAACGCCACGGCGCCGGCGGCCTTCAGCCGCGCGTTGACGGCGTCCACGATCTCCACCCGGGCCAGCTCGGCCTCTTGTCGCACGAGCGTGGCGACGTCCGTCGAAATGGTCTTGACCAGCTCAGGTATCGATTGGTCGGCGGGTTCCCTGTCCATTGCGTGTGACTCTCCGGTCGAGGGATGAGCGCTCGGGCTTCCCATCGAATTCCCGGCCGGGCGCCGAAGGAAACCTCAGGCGGGCGCGCCAGCCTCCATCCACGACTTGAACTGGGAAATCTGTTCCGGCGACCAGGCTCCGTCGCACGGCATGTCGCCCTCTTCCAGCCGCTCGAGGATCTGCTCGGCGTTCTCCTTCACGTCGAGGTGATTCCACAGGTCGAACGCCCACTCCATCCGCTGTCGGTCCTTGTCGCGAAACAACGCACGGATGTCTCGTTCGAAGCTTGGGGTCTGCTGATCGCTCATGACTCCGTATCCTCTCACGTGCGCAACCCGCTCCCATCCCGAGTTCGAGGTCAGAGATGCCGGAACGCTTTGACATGGTCGTGATCGGATCCGGTCCCGCTGGCGAGAAGGGCGCCACGCAGGCGGCGTACTTCGGCTACCGCGTGGCGATCGTCGAGCGCTCGCCCGTGCCGGGCGGCATCCCGGTGAGCACCGCCGGAATTCCGACCAAGACGCTGCGCGAGACCGCGCTCTACGTGACCGGCTTCCAACAGCGCGACGTGTACGGCCTGAGCCTCCATCTGGACCCCGAGTCGACGCTGCAACGCCTGATGAGCAGGACCGCCGAGGTGACCGCCATCGCGCAAGAGACGGTCCGCCGCAACATCGAACGGCACGGGATCACGCTCTTTCACGGAGAAGCGACGCTCGAGCCGGGCGGAATCGTGCGGGTTCGAAGCGACGGCGCCGAGACGGCGCTCGAGGCGCGAACGGTTCTCATCGCGGCGGGGTCTCGACCGTTCCGACCCGCCGGGATTCCGTTCGACGATCCCGACGTCCACGACTCGGACGAGATCATTCATCTCGACCGAATCCCGAAGACCTTGGTGGTAGTCGGCGGCGGACCCGTCGGCTCTGAGTTCGCCTCGATCTTCACCGCGCTCGGCGTGGAGGTCACCCTGGTGGACTCCGGAGACCGCCTCCTCCCCTTCATGGACGCCGAGATCTCGGAGCTCCTGGCCGAGTCGTTCACGAAACTGGGGATGCGGGTGATCCTTCGGTCGGGCGCCGCCTCGATTGGCCGAAGCGAAGGGGAGCTCCAGGTGACGCTCGCCGACGGAGAGGTCCTCGCTCCGGAGAAGGTCCTGTTCGCCGCGGGCAGAGCGGGGAACACCGAGGGGCTGGGGCTGGACGCGGTCGGAGTTGAGGTCGACGCCCGGGGCCGGATCGTCGTCGACCAGCACTTCAAGACGACGGCTGAGGCTATCTACGCGGCGGGTGACGTGGTCGGACCGCCCGCGCTGGGCTCGGTCTCGATGGAGCAGGGACGAGTTGCGGCGTGCCACGCGCTCGGGATTCCCTTCAAGGAGACCGTCGATCCGCTCGCGCCGTACGGGATCTATTCGATACCCGAGGTGGCGATGGCCGGGCTAACCGAGGAAGCCGCGACCGCCCAGGGCATCGACTACGAGACGGGACGGGGATGGTTCGCGCAAAACACTCGGGCCAGCATCGCCGGATCCACCGACGGCCTGGTGAAGCTGGTGTTTCGGCGAGACGACAAGAGGCTCCTCGGCGTGCACATCCTCGGGGAGATCGCGGGCGAGCTCATTCACCAGGGACAGGCGGTGCTCCATTCCGGGGACACCATCGACCGATTCATCCACGCGACGTTCAACATCCCGACGAGGAGCGACGCCTATAAGTACGCGGCCTACGACGGCTTGCAACGCTTGGCCGGGCCGCCCGTCGAGGCCAACGCCCCAACCACGCTCTGACCGACTACCCGCCGGCCGGCGGATTGCTCTGGGCCCACCGAATGAAGTCGTCCAGGTCCTCGCCTCGATCGAGCGCGACGTAGTCGTCCGCCAGCTTTCTGATCTGCTCGTCGGAGAGCCCGGCGGCTTGAAGGCGTTCTCTCGCCTGGTTCTCCAGGAGCCTGGCGCTCTCTACTTCGGCGGCCTCCGGCTGCGGTTGCCCTGGCTCGGACGTCTCGCCGCGCTTCTCTTCCTCGAGCGGTCCGGGTCGGTCACTCATGCGTCGAGGTTTCCCGTCGCGGCACGGATTTACTCCGCGTCCGTTTCCTTCGGAGAAGGACGAGACGGCTGGCGCCCGAGGACGATCGCCGTGAGGAGCTGCGTCCCCGCCAGGATCAGCGGAACCACGACGAACCAGGTCAAATCCTGCGGGCGGTCCACCAGCGCGTAACCCAGGAACGCCGCGCCCAGAGCCAACCAGACCCCGACTCGCGCCGTGACGTGAACCGCAAAGAGGAGGTGCTCCCCCGTGGTCGCGGCGTCGAAGTGGGTTCGAAGCCAATGCAGCAGGGACCGAACGCCGAGGAGGATGAGAATCGCCGCGATGACGACTTCGACGACCTTCATCCTTTCCCCTTCGCCGCCGAGGCGAGCAGCTCGATGACCTCCTGGTCGGTGACCTGAGGGAACTCGTCGTACCACTGACCCACCGCGTAGAAGGGCTCCGGGGTGGCGAGCACGTGCACCTCGTCCGCCTCTCGCTCGAGCCGCGTCACCGCCTCCTTGGGGGCAACCGGAACGGCCAACAGGACGGTGGCGGCACTCTGTCCACGTGCCCACCTGAGCGCGGCCACCGCGGTCCCGCCCGTTGCAACCCCATCGTCCACGACCACGGCGGCCTTCCCCGCGAGCTGAGGACCGGGTCGATCACCGCGGTAGATCGCCGTTCGGCGCCGAATTTCGGCCTCCTGTACCTGAACCTCGGCCCGGATGTAGTCCTCGCCCACGCCCAACGCCTTCACCAGGTGATCGTCGAGAACGTGAACCCCTTCGGCGACGGCGCCGATGCCGAGCTCGGGATTGCCCGGCGCACCAACCTTTCGTGGGATGACCACATCGAGTGTCGCGCCGAGCGAACGCGCCACAGCCGCTCCTACTTCCACGCCACCGCGAGGAATCCCAAGGACGACCGCCTCCTGATTCCGGAATGCCTGGAGCGCCTCAGCGAGCCGCTCGCCGGCCTCGGCGCGGTCACGAAAGAGCGCCGTCTTCCCCGTCCGCCTCGCGCGCCTCACGCTCGGCCTGCCTTTCGGTCACCTTCCGGCGCTTGTCGGGGATCACTCGCTCGGGGGGAGGCATCGGCTTCCTGATCCGCCGATACGCCTCCAGTGGATCAGCCGGTCCCCTTCGCTGTTTCTTCGCCGCAGTCACCAAGAGATTATGTGCGCTCGCGGAGATGCCGCTACGATAGGCCGCTTCGATAAGGAGGTGAGCATGGTCAACGCCTACATCCTCATCCAGACCGAGGTCGGCAAAGCTGCGCAGGTGGCCAAGGAAGTTTCGGCCATCAAGGGCGTGACGAGCGCTGAGGATGTCACGGGGCCCTATGACGTGATCGTCCGGGCCGAGGCTCGCAACGTGGATGAGCTCGGCAAGTTGGTGGTCGCGAAGATCCAGGCCGTGGACGGGATCACCAGAACGCTCACCTGCCCCGTCGTTCACCTCTAGAGACCCGGCTCGGCTCACCGAACCACCCGCCCGTCTAGGGCAGCGTCCGGCCGTGCTTTCGTTCCTGCCGGTGGCGTTCCAGCGCCAGCTCGACCAGACGATCCACCAGCTGGGGGTAGGGGATGCCCGACGCATCCCACAGCTTGGGGTACATGGAGACCGAGGTGAATCCCGGGATGGTGTTGATCTCGTTGATCGCGATCTCGTTGGGCTCCCGCAGAAAGAAGTCGACCCGCGCCATTCCGGCAGCGTCGATCGCCCGAAAGGCCGCCACCGCCATTCGCTGAATCTCATCGACCACTGAGCCCGAGAGCCGCGCCGGCACCTCGAGGCGCGTTCCGTCGTCGAGATACTTGGCGCGGTAGTCGTAGAACTCGCCCTCGGGAATGATCTCGCCGGGCAGCGAGGCCACCGGATCGTCGTTCCCGAGCACCCCGCATTCGATCTCCCGCGCCCCTTCCATCGACTGCTCGACGACGGCCTTCCGCGCATACGACAAAGCTTCATCGATTCCCCCGGGCAGGTCTTCCGCCTTTGTCACCTTGGTGATTCCGACCGACGACCCGAGCGTCGCCGGTTTCACGAACACGGGGAGCCCGAGCGCCACGGCTCGCGCCTCGACGCCCTCGCGGTCGTCCTCCCATTCGCGCTCGTACACGACCTCATGGGAGACAACGGGCAGACCGGCCGCGCGAAACAGCACCTTCTGGACGCCCTTGTCCATCCCGACCGCGGACCCGAGAACCCCGGTCCCGACGTACGGCACGCCGGCCAGCTCGAGCATCCCCTGGATGGTTCCGTCCTCTCCATAGGGTCCGTGCAAGACCGGGAAGACCACGTCGACCTCGCGCCGGGTCCCGTCGCCGGAGACTAGCGCCGGGTCGCCGCGCTCCGGGGAAAGGGCGACCAACGGCCCCGCTTCGCCGACGGCCGGCAGCTCGCCATCGCGCCCACCGGATGGAAGAGCGGGAAGCTCGCGCCATCGCCCTTCCTTGTCGATGCCGATCGTGAGAACGTCGTAGCGATCCGGATCCAGGCTCGCGAGGAGCGATCGCGCCGATTCGACCGAGATCTCGTGTTCGGCTGATCGGCCACCGAAGACGACCGCGATCCGCCGTTTCAGGCCGTCATCCCCCGATCCCGTCAGACCTTCTCCAGGGCCTGGTCGAGGTCCGCGATGAGGTCGCCCGGATCCTCGCCACCGACCGCGAATCGGATCAGGCCGTCGTCGATCCCCGCGGCCTCCCGGTCTTCCTTCGACAGCTGGCGGTGGCTGGTGGTCGCGGGCTGACAGACCAGGGAGTGGAGTGATCCGAAGGAGGACCCGACACGGATGACGCGGAGTGAATCGCACATCCGAATGGCGGCGTCGTAGCCACCCTCCAGGGTGAACGCCAGCATCGGGCCGTACCGCCCGGCGTCGAACAGCGAGGTGGCTCGGTCGTGATCGGGGTGTTCCGGAAGTCCCGAGTACCCGACGTCGGCCACCTTGGGATGTTCGGCCAGGAACCGGGCCAGCGCCATGGCGGTGGAACACTGGCGCTCCACGCGAACCGGAAGGGTCTGAACGCCGAGCAGCGCGAGCCAGGCCTCGAACGCGCCGGCCGTCGTGCCCTGATCGATGGCGAAATGTCTGATTCGGTCCACCAGCTCTCGGCTCCCCGCGACGGATCCGCCCATGAGGCTGGAATGCCCGCCGATGTACTTGGTGGTGGAGTGAATCACCAGCGTCACGCCCTCGATCTCCAGCGGTCGAAGGAGGTACGGCGTGGCCACGGTGTTGTCCACGAGCAACGGCACGCCGCGTTCGGCGCACACCGCGGCGACGCCCCGAACGTCCGCGACGCCGAAGGTCGGATTGGCCAGCGGCTCGATGATTACCGCCTTCGTGTTGGGGCGAATGGCACCGGCCACCGCGTCCGCCTCGGCCGGCACGAAGGTGGCCTCGCCGCCGTACCGTGGGAAGAGCTTCGTCAGAAAGCCGTAGGTTCCGCCGTAGAGGGTCTTCTGCGCCACGACGTGTTCGCCGTTTTCCACCAGGGCGGTGATGGCGGTGTGAACCGCAGCCATCCCGCTGGCGAAGGACCACGCCGCCTCAGCGGAGTCGAGCGAGGCCAGGACGTTGTGGAGCGCGACGTGCGTCGGATTTCCGAACCGGCCGTAGACGAAGCCGGGGCGTCGTTCGTTGATGACGTCGGAGTAGTGCTCGAGCCCTTCGTAAACGTAGTCGGCCGTGAGCCAGATCGGCGGCGAGACCGGCTGCTCGGAAATGCCGGACTGTGTCAGGTCTCCCTCGTGAATGGCCCGCGTCGAAAATCCGTGCGGTCGATCGGACCCGACAGGTTCTCGTTCGTCGTCGGTCATCGAATCAAGGCTACCGCTCGAGGAGAAACGCGATCTTGCAGTTGACCTTGTAGAGGGAAAGCTCTCCGTTGTCGCCCACATCCGCCGAGCTCGAGAGCACTTCGACGCCCGTGATGTTCCTGATGGTCTGGGCCGCGATGCCGACCGCGTTGCGAACAGCGTCGCTGAACGACTTCGACGAGCTGCCAACCAGTTCGATGACGCTCACCACGCCCGTCTGCTCTCCCATGTCTGGCCTCCGTTTCCCGGCGGCCGGGCGCCGCCGATGGGTTACCGCCACAGCCTATTCCGGAGTGGACCCGTCGAGCGAGGGACGGCTAGGCTCTGTCTGCCTTGAGGAGTCGGTTTGGGTCGAGAACCTGACCGGATCGCCGAGCGAATGCGCTCGCGCGTGAAGGCCTCCGCGGGCCGCATTCCCGAAACCATGCGGGCGCTTCGGAAGGTCGAAGAGGCGCCGGGCGCTCGGCTGGTCGAGGTCCCGGTCCCTCAGCCGGCCCCCAACGAAGCGCTCATTCGGGTCGAGGCGGCCTCGATCTGCGGGACCGACCTCCACATCTATGAATGGGACGCGTGGGCCGCGGCCCGCATCCAGGTCCCGAGGACCTTCGGACACGAGGTAGCGGGACGCGTCGAAGCGGTCGGTTCCGAGGTCCACCATCTGGACGTCGGGACGTTCGTCTCCATCGAGACGCACTTCTTCTGCGACCACTGTCGAACGTGCCGAAGCGGGAAGCGGCACATCTGCGAGAACCTTCGAATCCTCGGCGTCGATACCGAAGGTGCCTTCGCCGAGTACCTGGTGGTTCCGGCCGCGAACGCCTGGGAGGTGGACCCACGAATCGTTCCCGAGGCTGCCTCGATCCTCGAGCCCTTCGGCAACGCGGTGCATTCGGCGTTCGGTCCGGGCGACGGCGAGGAGATCGCCACCTCGACGTTGGCGGTGATCGGGTGCGGACCGATTGGGCTCTTCGCCGTCGGCGTGGCCAGAGCGGCCGGCGCGAGCCGGGTGCTCGCGGTCGAGCCGAACGAGTACCGGCTGGGCCTGGCGAAGCAGATGGGCGCCGACGTGCTGATCGACCCCGCCCGGGAGGATCCCGTGGAAGCGGCGCTGCAGGCGACCGGGGGCCACGGCGTCGACGTGGTGCTCGAGATGTCGGGCGTTCCGCGAGCCATCGATCAAGGGACGAGGATGGTCGCCCGAGGAGGACGCATGTCGCTGCTCGGGCTCCCGTCGTCGCCGGTCTCGATCGACCTGACGGATCAGGTCATCTTCAAGGAGGTTCGGCTGTTCGGGATCACGGGCCGGGAGCTCTTTCGGACGTGGCAGCAAACGACCACGCTGATCGCCTCCGGGATGGTCGACGTCGCACCGGTGATCACGCACCGGTTCCCTCTGGACCGCTACGAGGAGGCGTTCGATGTGATGTCGTCGGGCAACGCGGCGAAGGTGATCCTGTTGCCGAACGGCGAACCGGACAAAGGGACGGAGCAATGACCGAAGGCCGCCTTGGCTATCTGAAGGAGCAGCTGGAAGAGCTGGAGCGCACCGGGACGGCGCTCCATCCGCGGGTGCTGGAAGACCAACAGCGGGCGAGGGCCCGCTTCGATGGCAGGGACGTCATCAATCTCGCGTCGAACAACTACTTGGGGCTGGCGGCGCACCCGCGCCTGAAGGAAGCCGCGTCACGCGCCGCGGCCGAGTTGGGAGCCGGAAGCGGAGCGGTGCGGACCATCGCCGGGACGATGTCGCTGCATCGCGAGCTGGAGCAGCGATTCGCCGCGTTCAAGGGTGCGGAGGACGCGCTCATGTTCCAGTCCGGCTTCACCGCGAACGCCGGGACCGTGGCCGCGATCCTGACCAAGGAAGACGTGATCGTGTCCGATCAGCTGAACCACGCCTCGATCATCGACGGAGCGCGGCTTTCGAAGGCGGAGATCAAGGTGTTCCCGCACAAGGACGCCGCGGCCGCGGATCAGCTTCTGACCGAAAGCAAGGCGGAGGGCCGCCGGCAGCTGCTCATCACCGACGGCGTGTTCTCCATGGACGGCGACATCGCGCCGCTCCCCGATCTGGTCGACGTGGCCGAGAAGCACGGCGCGATCATGATGATCGACGACGCGCACGCCAGCGGGGTGCTCGGGAAGGGCGGTCGCGGAACCGTCTCCCACTTCGACGTTGACCCGACTCGGGTCGACGTTCAGGTCGGGACGTTGTCCAAGGCGATCGGGGTGATGGGCGGATTCATCGCCGGCCCTTCGCACCTCATCCAGTGGTTGGTCAACCGGGGAAGGCCGTTCCTGTTCTCGACGTCGGCGCCTCCGGCCGTGACCGCGGCGTGCATCGCGGCGCTTGACGTCATCGAAGAAGAGCCCGAACGGATCGACCGCCTATGGTCGCGAACTCGGTTCTTCAAAGAGGGGCTTCACGACCTGGGCTTCGACACCGGCGACAGCGAAACGCCGATCACGCCGGTGATCGCGGGCGATGAGGTCAAGGCCGCCGAGCTGTCGTCTCTCCTGTGGGAGGAGGGCGTCTTCACCCCGGCGATCATCTACCCCACGGTTGCGAAGGGCCGGGCGCGGGTCCGGACCATAGTGACGGCCGACCACACCGAAGCCGACCTGAGCGAAGCGCTCGAAGCGTTCGAGCGGGTCGGGAAGAAGCTCGGGCTGATCTAGTTCGCTCCGCGGGTCGGCGCGTCGATCCCGTGGAGCTCCGGCTTCGCCCCGCGCGTCATGAGCGACGCCACCATCTCCTCCGGCGAAACACCTTCGTAGAGCACTTTGACGACGTGTTCGGTGATGGGAGCGTCGGCGCCCGCTCGTTGGGCGATGGCGAAGAGAGGCCGTGAGGTCTTCACGCCCTCGGCAACCATGTTCATCTCGGCGATGATCTCGTCGAGCTTTCGACCCTTCCCCAGCTGCTCGCCGACCGTGCGGTTGCGCGAAAGCGGTGAACTGCACGTCGCGACGAGGTCGCCCATTCCGGCCAGGCCGGAGAACGTGAGGGGGTTGCCGCCGAGCCGAGTGCCCAGCCGGGCGATCTCCGCGAGGCCGCGGGTGATGAGGGACGCTCGGGTGTTGTCGCCGAAGCCCATTCCCGCCGCGATTCCGGCGGCGATGGCGATGATGTTCTTCATGGCTCCGCCGAGCTCGCAACCGACCACGTCGGGATTGGTGTACACGCGGAAATGCCGGGCCATGAAGGCGTCTTGAAGCGAACCGGCCACGTCATCGTCGGAGCACGCCACCACCGTCGCGCTCGGCTGACGCGCCGCCACCTCTTTGGCGAGGTTGGGTCCGGAAAGCACCGCCGTGAGAGACGGTGAGAGGTCGGCTTCCTCACGGATCACCTCGCTCATGCGTTTCAGCGAGTCCTGTTCGATCCCCTTGGTCAGCGAGACGACCGGAACGCCCGGCCTGAGGTTGGCCGCCACCTCTCGAAAGATCGTGCGAAAGGCATGGGACGGCACCGCCATCACCACGACGCCCGCGGTTCTCGCGGCGCGCTCGATGTCCGTGGTCGCGGTCAGCGAACCGGGAAGCGGAACGTTGGGAAGGTAATCCTGGTTCTCGTGCAGGTCGGAAATCTGGCTGGCGAGCTCTTCGCGTCGCGTCCAGAGAACCGTCTCGATTCCCTTCTCGGCCGGTATGGAGGCGAACGCCGTGCCCCACGACCCGGCGCCGATGACGGCGATCCGGTCTCCCGCTACTGCCACCGTTTCGGGTAGCGCTGCCGCAGGTCGGTGACCAGCCTGCTGAGCTCGTCCATGACCGTGTCGGTCACTTCACGGTGGACGGCGGGATCGCCCTCCTGACCGTCGAAGCGGGAAAAGTCGAGCGGCGGTCCAGCCTTCACCCAGATCGGCCGGCCGAACGCCAGGCTGCGCGCCCCGTCGCGCTGCCAAACGTTTTGCGAACCCCACACCGCGATCGGCACGACCGGCACGTCGTTGGCGAGCGACAGCCGCGCGATTCCGGTCTTGGCTCGCATCGGGGTGTAGTCGGGATTTTTCGTGACGGTCCCTTCGGGATACACCACCACCGACTCGCCGTTCTTCAACGCTTTGCCGGCGTTGTCGAGCGGCTCCGTCGAACCGCTCCCTCGCTCGACGCGGATCTGGTTCGCGCCCTCCAGAACATGCCGCAGGAGCCAGTTGTTGTACAGCTCCGTCTTCGCCAGATACCTGGGCCGTCGGCCGGCCTTCACCAACATGAGGCCGTGCGCCAATGGATCGAAGTAGGAGATGTGATTGGCCGCGACGAGCACCGGACCCTCGGCGGGGATGTGCTCCATCCCTTCGAACCGCCAGTTGAACCACAGGGCGATCGGAGGCCGCAGCGTGAGAACGGCGAAGCGGTACCAGGGTTCGGGTCTGCGCACGATGCCTCCCGCGGTTTGGCCGCTTATTCTAGCCACGCATGCGGGTCGTGGCGGTTCCGGTGAAGTCCCTTGATCGATCGAAGAGCAGGCTCACGCCCGTTCTCTCACCCCCGGAACGCACGCGGCTGACCATGGCGATGCTCGAGACCGTGCTCGATGCCTGTCTCGCGCAACCCGGCTGGGAGACGTGGGTGATCTCGCGCCCCGGCCTCCCACTGGATCTCGCCAGCGAACGCGGCGCGCGAATCGTTCGCGAACGTCGCGCGACGCTCCTCGAAGCCGTCGCTCAGGTGGAAGCGGATTCGCGATCGGAGGGCGCCGCAGAGCTGGCGGTCGTCCTCGCCGATCTCCCGTTCGTCACCGCGGAGTCGTTGGCGTCCGTCCTGTCGGCAGAGGCATCGGTGGTGGCGGCTCCCTCGATCTCAGACGGAGGGACGAATGCGCTGGTCCGCCGTCCTCCTTCGGTCATCTCCGCGCGTTTCGGGCGGTCCTCGTTTGCGAAGCATCGCGCCGAAACGTACCGAAGGGGTCTGACATTCGAGTCAGTCGAGAAGCCTCGTCTCGCGTTCGACCTCGATCGGCCGGAGGATCTCATCGCCATAATCGAGTCCGACGAGCCGACCCGGACACGGGTGACTTGCCTGGAGATGGGCCTCACCGACAGACTGAAGTTGGAGATTTGCGGCTAGCGCATTCGCCGGCATCGGGAGACGACATGGCACAGGGAACGGTCAGGGATTACGACATTCCGAACAGAAGCGGGTCGCTCCTCATGGACGACCGCACTGAGGTATTCATCGATCCGACGTCGATGGAAGGGTCCGGAGCGCGCTACCTGCGAATCGGGCAACGTGTGGTGTTCGACGTTGCGGACGAGGCGGGAAGGAAGATGGCCCGCAACCTGAAGATCATTAGCTTCTCCTGACCGGGCGGTCTTCCACCGTGTACATCGACGCCCACGCCCACGCCGTGCAGGAAGGATGGGTGGCCGAGCCCTGGTGGCAGGGAGTCGCTCGGGTGGCGGCCGAGGTGCTGCCAGGAGTCCCCGCCGAGGTCGTTCGGTCCACCATCGTTCCCGCGCTGTTCGATCCGGACGGTTCCGGCCAACTCGGCGCGATGGAGGCCGCGGGCGTCGACGTTGCCGTGATGTTCCCCTACGACTGGTCGCGCGGGGACCAGGTCGGGCCCGCTGAAGTCGAATGGCAGGACCAGAACGAGTGGTACCGCCAGTTCGCATCCGCCCATCCCGACCAAATCCGGTGGGGGTTCGGGGCCGACCCACGCCACGAGGGAGCCCTTGAAGCGTTCGAACGTGCGGTGCGTGAACAGGGAGCAATCTGCCTCAAACTCCACCCCGCCGCGGGGTTCGCTCTGAACGATCCCATCGTGTACCCGTTCCTCGAGACGGCCAGGGACCTCGGCGTCCCGGTGGTCTTTCACGTCGGTCCGAACGTCGCCCCCCATTACTCGAAATGGTCGGACCCGTTGCTCTTGGATCAGGTCGCCGCCGACTTCCCTGACGTGAAGATCAACGCAGCGCACGTCGGCAACGCCGCCTGGCGCGAAGTCCTTTCGGTGGCCAGCGTGAAGCCAAACGTGCACGGCGATCTCTCTGGGTGGCAGACGCGCTTCGCCCGCAACCCCGACCGTTTCTATGCGGACGTTCGAGAGGTCGTGGAGGTCCTCGGCGCTCACAGGGTCATGTGGGGCACCGATCCGCCCTATTACCGGCCGCTCGTGTCCGACGACGACTATCTCAAGGCATTCACGGCGGCGCCAGACGGAACGTTCGCCGGCGAGGACGTCGAGTGGATCACCGGGAAGACCGCCCGGGAGTTTTACGCGCTGGGCTGAGCGGGCCGGACTGGGCGATCGTTCGCTCCCCCGAAATACGGCAACATTCCGGACATGACGAGCGTTTTTGGCACTCCGGCGGCTGCGCCGCCGCCCCGTCTCCCGCGCCGGCGAAGCGCCGCGATCCGCGTCGCCATCTGGACCCTGCACATCGGGGTGCCGCTCGTCGCTCTCTGGTTGTTCATCGCCAACCCCAACCTCGACCCCGTTTGGGAGAACCACATGGCCCACTTTTGGGTGGCGAGTGGAGTGGGGGCCGTCAGCCTGTTCCTTGGGCTCCGGATGAGCGAGGCATCGCGGCGGCGGTCGGACGCTCGCCTTTTTCTGGTGGCG
>DASVPT010000195.1:0-2191 GCA_036389535.1 Actinomycetota bacterium | reverse complement strand
TGTCATACACGGCCCGATCAGAGCCCCTTGCCGGAGGATGATCCACGCCACCCTTGGAGAACGGGTTGCAGCGGAGGACTCGCCAGGCCGAAAGGGCCAGACCCCTTGCCCACCCGGCGTTCGCGATGGCGGTCTCGGCGTACGCGGAGCAGCTCGGATAGAACCGACAGTTCCCTCCAATCACCTGGCCCAGCGTGAGTCGATACACGCGGATCAGCATCAACAGCACGAACCTGAAGGGTGCCCCCGCGATCCACGCTGCTCGGCGCGGGAGATAGCTCATCGGGCGTTCGCTCCCAATTTGGCGAGGGTTGCCTGGAGGTCGGCCGCGACGTCCGCCATGTTCGCCCTGGTGATTCCCCCTCGGGCGACCAAAACGACGTGAGCGCGGTCGGGTCCAGGTGAATGCCTCCAGGCCTCCCGCATCACTCGACGCGCCCGATTCCGAAGAACGGCTCCACCGACGGCCCGGCCAGCGATGAACCCAACCTTCGTGTCTGTTTGGGCGGTCAGGACGTGCGCCGTGAGGAGCCGGCCATGGAGCTTCTGGCCTCGATCCAGCACGGCTTTGAAGTCCTTGTCCCTGCGTAACCGATCCATGACGCGTTGAGCGGTCGCCCTCCATCAGTCGCCGAGGCATTTGGTGCGGCGGCGGGCTCAGGCCGAGATCCTGGCCCGGGACTTGCTGCGGCGCCTGGCAAGAATGACCCTGCCGGCCCGGGTTTTCATTCGCGCCCGGAAGCCGTGCCGTTTCTTGCGCTTCCGGTTGTTCGGTTGATACGTCCGTTTCATGGCCGCTCCAGCGAGAATGACGTTTCGATGGGAAGTTGAGGCACGAATGCCTGGGCCGCTTGAGTATACGCGGAGTGCAGGCCCCACCATTCGCGCCGGACTGACAGAACAAATTCGCCAAGACCCGGCATTGGCTCTTGATTCATCACCACTCGGTGGGGTCATAATCCGCGGCTGTATCGACAAGCGGAATCCCCAGCCCGTAAAGGTCTCACGCTTCCCCCTGACGCTTCCCTAGGGAGATCCACACCTGTGGAAAGCGCCTGTGGAAAATGACGTCGTCCCTCGCTGAGGACTCACCGGCAGAGGCGTTCGACGCTGGGCAGGCCGCGCTGAGCGCGGTGCTCGAGCGCGCGCGGCGCGAGTTGCCGGAGCCTTCGTTCGAGCTCTGGTTCTCGGCGCTCCAGGCGGGTGAGCTCCAAGACAACACCGTGGAGCTCCTTGCCCCCAGCCCGTACGTCAAGAGCAGGCTCGCGGCACAGCACATGGATCTCATCACGAGCGCCGTCCGTGACGCGCTGCGCTCAGACATGGTGGTCCGGCTTCGCTCGGCTCCCGTGACGGCGGCAGACGAGCCAGGCCGTTCGGGGGGCCGCCGGCGGCAGCACGCGGGTCCCACTCCCGGCCAGGCGACCCTGGATCAGTCGCTCGACGCCTCGCCGTTTCCGGACCGCTACACGTTCGACACGTTCGTCGCGGGTCCAAGCAACAAGTTCGCCCACGCCGCGGCGCTGGCGGTGGCGGAAGCTCCGCCGTCGAAGGCGTACAACCCGGTGTTCGTGTACGGCGGTGTGGGGCTCGGCAAGACGCATCTGCTCTTCGCGATCGCCAACCACCTGTGGACGCTTTCGCGAAAGACCCGCGTTCGCTACGTCACCTCCGAGAGCTTCGTAACCGAGTTCATCAAGGCGGTTCGGGAGCGGCGCGGGTACATCTTCCAGCGCCAGTACCGCGACGTTGACGTGCTCCTGTTGGACGACGTGCAGTTCCTTGCGCGTGCCGAAGAGACCCAGACGGAGTTCTTTCACACGTTCAACCACCTGCACCAGTACGAGCGGCAGATCGTGATCGCCAGTGACCGGCCACCGCAGGAGCTCGGAGGCATCGAAGAGCGGTTGCGAAGCAGATTCCGCTCCGGGCTGGTCGTAGACATCCAACCGCCGGATCTCGAGACGCGAATCGCGATCCTTCAGCTGAAGGCGATCCACGACGGCCTGACCATGCCCGACGAGGTGCTGCACTTCATCGCGTCGAAGTTCGAGGACAACATTCGCGAGCTCGAGGGGGCGTTGCTTCGAGTTGCCGCGTTCGCGTCGCTGTCGCGCAAAGCGGTGGACCTTCGATTGGCGGAGGAGTCCTTGGAGGATCTGATCCCCGAGTCGGGACAGGAGATCCTCCC
>DASVPT010000194.1:0-5090 GCA_036389535.1 Actinomycetota bacterium | reverse complement strand
GCTCCGTCGCTCTCGACGGTCGCGCCCGCAGCGTCAGAGGTCTGAGACCGAGGTTGGCTTTGTGACCCGGACCGCCGCCAAAACGAACAGACCGAGCATCACCGGCGCGGCGGCGTAGTGAACGGCCAGCATCATCTGTCTCCACAGGGCAGGGTCGCTCCCCGGCTCGGCCGGCACGCCCGTCAACGCGAGCACGCCTGCCGCAACCAGACCCACCAAGATGAATCGGCGCTCCTTCATCAATGGGAGGAAGGGGAGAAACCACGCCGCGTACCAGGGAAGAAGGTAGGGCGCGGCAAGCGCAAGGAGAAGGAGCGCGCCGCCCCACGACTCGGCCGGGAGCCAGCCTCTCTCCTGGAACAGGCGCCACACCAACACCGCGAGGACGGCAAGGAACACCGCGTACACCGCAACAGAGAAACCTCGCTCGGCCGAACCGTCGCCGAAGAGCCCCACGATGGCCCGAGCCCCCCGCGCCACCAGCCTCGGAGCGCTCGCCCAACCTTCTCGTGACGCCAGGTTCGCGATCGCCTTGACGGTGTTCCAACCGGCATACACCGGGATGGTCACGGCGATCGTGAGGGCTGCCGCGGTCGCCGCATGAATGGCCGCGATTCGAAATCGCCGCGGAGGCGGCCCCGTTCGGATGAGGTGCCCGATCCAGAGGATCAGGGGCAACGCCGCGACGATCTTGACCATCGCCGAGAGCGTGATCAGCGCGGTGACACCCAGGGCGGCTGTCCCGGTAGCGACCGAGGCGGCGAGCTCCCCGTCCGCTCCCCCTTTGGATGCCGGACGTGAAAGTTTCAACGCGAGCAGCAGCGCGCCGGCCAGAAGTCCGGCGACCAGCGCGTCGTTGTGCCCTCCCCCGACCACATGAATCACCAGGGCGGGATTCAGCCCGACCGCTGCGGCGGCGAACACTTCCTTCTCGGGCCGAACGATTCGCGCGGCAGCAACCGCGAGCAGGGTAGCGATGACGATGGACAGTCCCGAGACCAGCTTGAAAATCAGGATCGTGCCGAACGCCGACTCCTTGGCGACGGCCCCGATGCCGGCACTGAGGAGCGAGAACGCCGGGCCGTAAACCGAAGGAGTGTCTCGCCATGCAGGCGATACGACCAAGGTGAAAGGGTCAAGGGGAAATGCGTCGGGTGAGGTGACGTATGGGTTCGTGCCATGGATCGCGAACATCCGGCCGTACGACGCGTAGCTGTAGACGTCGCGAGACAGGATCAGTGGTCCGATGACGAAGATGGCGATCGAAGCGACTGTGACCATCAGAACCGGCCCAATGGAGACTCGGCCGTTCCAGCTCTCCCAACACACGATGGCGAACAGCCCGAGGATCGCGACCAAGAGCACCAGCGCGAGGGCGACGAGAACACCGTGCCCGAGTCGCGCGATTCCGGTCCATCTCGCCAGCGTCCCCAACCAATGCGGCACGCCGGCGTCGCGCGGAAGCGGTGGACGGATCGGCGATGCCGGTGCTGATCCGATGAGATCGAGTGCGATGAAGGCGGCGAGCAACACGGCGAGCGCGGTGGAGCCCCGTCCGGAAGTCCTCACGCGCGACATCGCGCGACTCTATCGGTTGGAAAGTTCGCGCTGGCTAGAATCGAAACCTGACCCGAACTGGCCCTCGTAGCTCAGTGGATAGAGCACTGGTTTCCTAAACCAGGTGTCGCAGGTTCGATTCCTGCCGGGGGCACACGCTCCTTCGTGCTCGCTCACCGATGCAATGCCGGTCGATTGTTCGAGTCAACCGGTACAACGCGCAACGAGTACCCGTGCCTAGCCTCGAGGCAGATTCGAGGTCAGGTCGGAAGCGGTTGCTGTGAGCGCTCGGAACTCGCAGTCCTGCTCACACGCGGCATCGAGGATCTCCATCGTCCCGGGATAGCAGTGGTACATCTGGGGGCCGACGCCCCCGATGCGAACCTGCCCGGAGATCAGGCCCACAATCTGGAGGACCTCGTGGGCGGCAACGGACATGCTGAAAGGGAAGACATTGCGCCGCGAAAAGTAGACCTTGTCCTCCTCACTCAGGCCTTCGATGTAGTCCGGGTCGTCCAGCTTTCCCTCTATGTCGAGACTGACATCGCTGCGTCGCAGTGCGCCGAGACAGACCATGCAGGCGTTCTCCGGCCCGACGGTGTGGATACGCCAGTCGATGTGGAGGGGAGTGCCGTCCGGCTTGACGCGGGCGGTGATGCCGCCATCGACGACCGGGATCAGATGGCTGTAGGCGATGGCATTGATGAGAAACCGAGGCCATGGCCGATCCACGCAACAGACCAGGACGTCGCAATCGAGGGCCGCGGCAAGGCCCTCTGGGGTGAGCAGGCTCTGGGAGACGACGTGGAGGTCGAGCTGATCCGCCGTGTGGCTGAAGCCGGTGGAACGGGCCGCGACCTGAACCTTGGAGAGCTGCGCCAAGACATCGGCGGCGGTGGCGCCGTGCGTGCGGTCGAGGTTGCGTTCCTCGAGCAGGTCGAAGTCCAGGTAAGTGAGCCGAAAAAGGCCAACGCGGCTGAGGACCTCCGCTACCAGGCTGCCCACGCTGCCCAGGCCCACGATGCCGACCCGGGCTCTCACCACATCGTCCTGCGCGCGCTGACCCCAGACGCTTACGGTGGCTACCTGACGGTCGGTGACCGGCGGGGGCGGGTCGGACGGGTGGTAGGTGATGCGGATCTCCCGGCCCACGACCCGAACGGTCCGCGCCCAAAGTCGCCGATAGGAACGGGGCGCGTCTCGGACCCAGAGGCGACCGCTCCAGGCGCCGTCAGTCCCCCGTGTCAGGCCCAAGACGGGCAGCCCCGATCGGCCGGCGACGGCCCCTGCCAGGCGATCCTGCTCCGCGGCGACATCGTCCTTGCTCATTTCCTGCCAGCCGGGTCCAAGGTGACCGTGGAGGAGGGCCACGCCGGCACCGTGCGGGATGCCTGCAAGGACGCGGTGCAGATACTGAGGGAGAAACGCAACGTTGCCCTGAAGAAGACGATCCCCGTCGCCGGGGGGTACGAGCGCGGTGATGATGGCGGTGTAGCGGCCGGCGCCAATGCTCGGCTTCCAGTAGGCGAAAGTCAGATCCTCCTGGCGCGGGCCCTTGTGTAGATGTGAGCCCAGCAGGCGGTCGACCTTCGCCGTCATGGCGATGGATAGGTCCAGGTCGATGAAGTCGGCTAGCTGGTAGGCCATCGGTCGTCGCAGAGCACTGTCAGGATGTGGGCCCAGAGCCCCGCCGGCGTAGGGGTGCGGTCGAAGCGTCGGCTCCAGTACTGCCACTCGGGGCCGATCCCGCTGGCGATGGTCCGAAGCGGCTCATTGCTGTCCATCGGCACCAGGTGCGGCCGGGTATGGATGGCCGCCGGAGGCACGAAGGGCACTGAGCCATTGCGCCCGATGGCGATGTCGCAGCGTTGGCCCCTCAAGGCTCCCTTGGGCAGCTCGACGTTCCTCACCACCGAGTAGGGATTGCCATCCTGGCCGGTGATTACCTCTACGGTGTAGCCGCGGGATCGCATGTACGCCTCGAAGTCGTCAGCGGTCACGTCAGGACGTCGGCGTGGGGCCGGTGAAAGTGGCCGTGAAGGTCTCACCCTCGTGGAGGGGGACCTCGTCGTCCAGGCTCTTGAACGTGTGGTTGCCATTGTCCCTGGTCAGTTCGTAGTCCTCGGGGGGCTCGAACCCGGCCTGGGAGAGGATCGTGCGGACCTTCGGCTTGCGGTCGGTAGAATCCTGGAGTTCGCCGTTGACCTTGTAGTGGATGACCTTGTGATGGTCAGCCACCGCCTGGTCCGCCTGGCGACCGTCCCCGGTACTCGTCGTCTCGCACATGAGAACTTCTCCCTTCCGTATCGGCCGGAGATCCCGCGGATCGCCTGGAAAGCCGATATGCTTTACCCAAAGGGTAACACGAAATTCTTGAACCTGATAGGTAAATGAATCTGGTGACCGGTGGATCTCCGATTTGGTTCGGTCGACCTTCAGCAAGCCTGCAATCGTGAGGCGGCCTTGGTCGCCCGGTGGGGACGGCAGCGGGCGACCTCTATCGCGCAGCGGCTCCAAGAACTCGACGCCGTCGAGCGCCTCGGCGATATGGAACTGCTCTCCTATGTCCGCGTGCGGTCGGCTGGGAAGGCGAATCACGTGATCGTCGAAGACAACGACGGGGTCCGGATCGGCCTCGCGCTCGATCTGGAAGGCGGGTCTTCGAATAGCGAGATCGAATGGGAAGCGTGCAGGGCGGCCACCATCGTCACTGTGGTCGTCGAAGAGGAGTGAACAAAGCGTTGGGGAGGCCGATGACAACACGACCATTGCCGTACGAACCAGACTACGCAATACCACCGGGTGCATCCCTGCGGTCAACGTTGGATTCGCTGGGGATGACCCAAGCGGATCTGGCGACACGCGCCGGTCTGTCCTTGAAGCACGTGAACCAGATCGTCCAGGGCGTCGCGCCAGTCACACATGACACCGCCCTACTCTTGGAGAAGGTGACGGGCGTATCAGCCCGCGTTTGGAATGCGCTTGAGGCGAGCTACCGCGATCGGCTCGCTCGGGCCGAGGACAAGGAGTCGTTGGCGAGCGATACCGAGTGGCTCAAGGAGTTGCCCATCAAGGAGTTGCGACGCCGAGGGAAGTTGACGGTTAGTAGTGATCGTGGCGCGCTGCTGCAGGAGGTTTGCCGGTTCTTCGGCGTGGCCAACCGTGAGAGCTGGGAGCGAGTCTGGCGAGATCCGCTTGCGTCGTTTCGTAAGTCGCGCAGCTTCGAGAGTGATGCCGGGGCGGTGGCGAGTTGGCTGCGACTCGGGGAACTCGAGGCGCAAGAAATCGACTGCGAACCGTTCGACGCAAAGCGCTTCCGCGACACGCTTCGCCAAATCCGAAGCTTGACGACGGCGGCGACTGACGAGTTCATCGCGCAGGTCGTAGACCTCTGTTCGCAGTGCGGAGTCGCGGTTGTTTTTGTTCCGGAGATCAAGGGAACGCATTGCTGGGGAGCAGCACGCTGGCTGACCCCAACAAAGGCGCTGCTCCAGCTGAGCCTTCGGTACAAGTCAGACGATCATCTATGGTTC
>DASVPT010000193.1:0-7421 GCA_036389535.1 Actinomycetota bacterium | reverse complement strand
GACGGCTATCGGGCCCGCGTTGTCTGCGATCGCGGCGACTTCGCCGAGTACTGGGCGCTCCGGGAGGGTGCTCACCGAATTCGAGAAGAGGCCCGCCGGGCGAACACCCGGGGCCGGAGCGAGGCGGCCCGGCGCGCGCTGGCGACCCTTCGTCCCGGTGACGTGATCTTCCTGCCGTCGGCGCGCCGACGAGGCCTGGCCGTGGTCATTAGCAGCCGCGAGGGACGCCCAACGGTGCTCACGCAGGACCGGCGGTACTTCCGGTTGGTCCTGGACGACTTCGACGCGGCTCCGCGCGCCGTGGCCCGAATCGATCTGCCTCGATCGGGGAGCGCGCGCAGTGCCCGGGTCCGACGAGATCTCGCCGCGAAGCTGGCGACCCTGCGGGTCCGCCCGCCCCGGCAGCGACGGGCGTCGTTCGATCCGACCGCCGAGAAGCGAGCCGCCGAGATCGAACACGAGGCGGCGCAGCATCCGTGTCATGCATGCCCGGACCGCTCCGAACACGAACGGTGGGCGGCCAGGGCGTCCAAGCTCGAAAAGGACGCCGCGGCGTTGGAACGACGGATTCGATCCCGGACCGAGACGCTCGGTCGGCAGTTCGATCGGGTCCTGGGCGTTCTGGAGGATCTGGGCTACGTCCGAGGATTCACGCTGACCGAGAAAGGCGACCGCTTGAGAAGGATCTACGGCGAAGGCGACATCCTGGTGATCGAGGCCCTCACCGACCGATTGCTCGATGGTCTGCCGCCGTCGGAGTTCTCGGCGCTGGTGTCGACGCTGGTCTACGAATCCAGGGAACGAACGCCGTCGCGCCCCGACATCCCCACGCGAACGCTGCGGACCGGTTACAGCAGGCTGATGGACCTTTGGCGCCAGGTGCGACGGGCGGAGGACGCCAGGCAGGTCGAGCTGTGCCGGGAGCTCGACCCGGGATTCGTTCCGACCATCTTCGAGTGGGCCGAGGGAAAACCACTGGACGATCTGCTGGCCGCCTCCGGCCTTCCCGCTGGAGACTTCGTGAGGAACTGCAAGCAGCTCCTCGACCTCCTTCGTCAGATTCAGGAAGTTGCGGAGCCGGATGTGGCGCCGGTCGCTCGGGCGGCGTACGACTCGATCAACCGAAGCGTGGTGTCCTACACCGGCGTGTAGCGGGGTTGCAGCGGCGACCCAGCCGTGGTCGTGAGAGCGGCGTTCCGCGCGTCCCACCTCACCTTGGCGAACGCGCGCGTGAGGCCGTCGACGTGAACGGCGCTGGTGATGATCCCGACCTCGGCGCCGTCAGCACAGACCACGTCGTCGGCTTGGACTGACGCCGATGCCTCGACGTGGAGAAGGACGCGGCGCGGGTGCCCGAGATTCCGGACCTTCGCCACCGCTTCCTGGCCCAGGTAGCAGCCCTTGCCGAACGCGACCGCCCCCTCCAGACCGCCCTCCTGCGGGAGGTCGTCGGTGGTCACGTCCACACCGAACCGTGGCACGTCGGCAAAGACACGCCAGGCTTCGACATCGGAGGCTTCTACCCGCCGCACGCCTTCGCTTACGAACGAGGCGGCCAACGCTTCACGTCGATCGGCCGTCGAGATGAGATCCAATCCGGGCCCGACGCACGAGGGCGCGGACGCCTCGGCCTCGGCCGCATCGACCTGATCGCTCTTCGAGGGAAACGCAAAGAGGCAGAGATCGTCCGTTCGATCCTCCAGGACCACATCCGAGGAGAGCACGTATTTCGCCAGGAGTCCGTCGATTGCGCTCGGCTGCTCGGGGTCCTGAATCAGGAGGAACGACCCTCCCCGGGTCGTCACGGTGAACTCGGCCTGAACGCGACCGGTCGGAGAGAGGAGCAAGGAGCGACGAGCCTCGTCGGGTCGAAGACCACTCAGATCGACCGACACCAGATCGTTCAACCATGCGAAGGCGTCGGACCCGGCGACGGAGATCTTCCTCCACGACGACAGATCGAAGAACGCATCGCCACTGGCCAGCGTGTCGAGGACTTCGCGATTCATGCCGAGGTCAGGATAGGAGGGACCGCGACCTATGATGCTGCCGATGGAGCAGAACCGCGCAGCGCGGGTCCTCAGAGCGACCGACGGGACGGCCGGGGCCGGGCTGGATGGCTTGATCATCTCGCCCTCGCCCGACCTCATCTACTTGACGGGGTACGACGCGCCGCTCCTGGAGCGGCTCACCGCGCTCATCGTCCGCCGTGAGGGCGATCCCGTTCTCATCGTCCCCGAGCTGGAGCGCCCCCGGGCGGCCGCGTCGCCAGCCGGTGAGCTCACGGAGCTTCTGACGTGGCGCGACGGCGAGGACCCGTACGACCTGGTCCGAAAGATCGCCGGCGGCCGCGCGTACGGCGTGAGCGACCGAATGTGGGCCACCCACCTGTTGGAGCTCCAATCGGCGCTGCCCGATGTGAAGTTCGTCGCCGCGTCGACGGTCCTCGGACCGCTGCGCATCCGAAAGGACGAAGCCGAGGTGGAGCTGCTCACCCGGGCGGCGCGGGGAGCCGACGAATCCTTTCGGCGACTGCGCGAACGACGGCTCGAGGGCCGCACCGAAAAGGAGGTGGCTCGGTCCCTGGAGGAGCTTCTCCTGGCGAACGATCACGACTCCGTGGCGTTCACCATCGTCGGCTCCGGACCGGAAGGCGCTTCGCCGCATCACGAGCCAACCGAGCGCGTCATCCGGCGAGGCGACGCCGTCGTCCTCGACTTCGGTGGTCGGGTCGGAGGCTATTGCTCCGATATCACCCGAACCGTGGCGGTCGCGGAAGCGTCACCGGAGGTGGAGAAAGTCCAGGCGGTGGTGCGGGAAGCCCAGGAGGCGGCGTTTCTCGCCGTTCGTCCGGGAGTGGCTGCCGAGGAGGTCGACCTGGCCGCTCGGACCGTGATCGAGGGCGCCGGATACGGGGACGCGTTCATCCATAGAACCGGTCACGGGATCGGGTTGGAGGAGCATGAAGGACCGTACATCGTCGCGGGGAACAGGCAGCCGCTGGAGCCGGGGATGTGTTTCTCGATCGAGCCGGGAATCTATCTCGAGGGACGATTCGGTGTTCGGATCGAGGACATCGTGACGGTCACCGAAAACGGGGCGGTCCGACTGAACGAGGCGCCCCGTGACCTTGTCGTCTTCGACTGACGAGGCCGCGGCTTCCAACCGCCATCGGCGATCCCGAGGGTGTGGGCAGGTGGAAACGGGTATTCTTAGCCCTAACCTACGGATCAGTAGGTTAGCGACGACTCGAAGTTAACCGAGGAGGCCCCCGTGGCGGTCATCAACATCCCTGAGGAGCTCATCGAGCTCAGAACGTCCCTCACCCAGTTCATCGACCGCGAGATTCGCCCCATGGAGGAGGCCCACCGTCAGGAGATCCAGGAGACGGGGGCTTACGAGGGCATGAAGGACGAGCGGATGAAGGTTCGAAAGCGCTCGGCCGAGCTCGGCTTTTGGGCGCTTCACATGCCGGAGGAAGTCGGTGGCGGCGGGCTCACCTACTTGGGCCAAGTGCTGCTCCACGAGGAGGCCAGCCGGCAGGCGCTGATTCTGTCGCAGTTCGAATCGATCTTTCCGGTGGTCACGGGACCAACACCGGTCTATCTGGACTGCACGGACGAACAGAAGGAGAAGTACCTCTATCCGCTCATGGCCGCCGACAAGGTGACGTGCTTCGCGCTCACCGAGCCCGGCGCCGGATCGGACGCCACGCGCATCAAGACCCGGGCCGAGAAGAAAAACGGCGGTTGGGTCATCAACGGAACGAAGCACTTCATCACCGGCGGCGACTCCGCCGACTTCGCGCTCGTCTTTGCCGTGACCGATGCCGAAAAGCGCGCCCAGGGCGGAATCACCGCGTTCCTCGTCGACGCGGACACACCCGGCTATTCGGTGACCCGGATCCAGCGAACCATGTCGCCGTACCAGAATCCCGTGGAGCTCACCTTCGAGGACATCGAGGTGTCGGACGATCAGATCCTCGGGAAGGTCGGCTTCGGGTTCTATTCGGCGGTGAAAGGGATCAATGGCGCGAGGCTGCAGATCGCGGCGAACGCCCTCGGCACCGCGCAGCACCTCCTGGACCGGTCGCTCGAGTACGCGAAGAGCCGCGTTGCCTTCGAGACGCCGATCGGGAAGAACCAGTACGTCCAGGGGCTGCTCGTTGACTCGTACGCGGAGCTCCTGCAGGCGCGATTGCTGGTGTACAGCTGCGCCCAGGAGATCGACGAGGGCGCCGACGGACGCCGTCAGGCCGCGCTGGCCAAGCTCGTGGCCACCGAAATGGTGGGGCGGGTTGCGGACCGAGCAATCCAGGTCCACGGCGGCCAGGGCTTCATGACCGAGCTTGGTCTGGAGGCGTGGTACCGGGACGTCAGGGCGATGCGGCTCTACGAGGGAACCAGCGAGATCCTTCGGACGAACGTGGCGAAAACGCTCGGCCTCTGACGGCAGTCCTGGCCGGCGTTAGAAGTTCAGCTCGCTGATTTGAACAGTGTTCCCCTCGCTGTCCTTGAACCACGCCGACTTGCCGAGCGGACTCTGGAGCAAGCCGTTCTCGGTCTTCATCTGCCCGAGGTCGTACTCCTCGAACTGAAGGCCCCGGGCTCGAAGGTCATCCATCACCGACTCGATGCCCTGAACAGAGATCTCGGCTTGGGTGTTCTTCGCGGTTCCGGCGGTGACGGGTGAGGGATAGACGAGGATCTCCGTCCCCGAACCGAACTCGAAGACGAGATGGTTCATGTGCTCCTTCTTCGGCGAGACTCCGAGCTTCTCCTGGTACCAGGCCTTCGCTCGCTCGATGTCGGACGCGGGCAATCGCACCCGGACCGGAAAACGTTCCAGCATTCCCGCCCCCTTCGTCAGCCGCCGGCGCTACGCCTGTCGCGGACGGACCTTCGTCCCCTCCGGTGTGTCCATGACCTCGAGGCCCATCGAGGTCAACTCGTCCCTGATGCGGTCGCTGGCGGCGAAATCCTTCGCCGTTCGCGCCTCGTCCCGCTGACGCAGGAGCTCGAGCACCTGATCGTTCGGTTTCCAATCGCCGCGGGCGAGCCTGGCGAGATCCAGACCGAGAACCCCGTCCCACGACTCGAGCAGCTTCCGCTTCTCCGCCGCGCTGAGCGAGCGGTCGCTGACGGCGTCGTTGAGGGCAACCAGCGCCTGCGGCATGTCGAGATCGTTGGCCACGGCGTCCCTGAATCTTCGGTCGGCGTCCTCTGCCCCGGCTGACCCAATCTCTCGAGCGCCGTCTTCCTGCCACTCCGCGACGCGTTGACGAAGGCGAATCAGGCGCTGCTGGGCTTGATCGAGCGCCTCCCAGCTGAATTCCATCTCGCTCCGGTATCTCGTCCCAAAGCAGAGGAGCCGGAAGGCCAGCGGATCGATGCCCTGTTCCGGGAGCTCGGTGACGCGGGTGATGTTCTTCGCCGACTTCGCCATCTTTTGCCTCCCCATTTGGAGGAAGCCGCCGTGCACCCAGATGCCGACGACAGCGTGCCCGGTCGCGCCTTCGGACTGTGCGATCTCGTCTTCGTGGTGCGGGAACTTCAGGTCGTTGCCGCCGGTGTGGATGTCGAACCGGTCCCCGAGGTACTTCATCGACATGGCCGAGCACTCGATGTGCCATCCGGGAAAGCCCTCGCCCCATGGGCTTGGCCATTTCATGAGCCTCCCCGGCGCCGCCTTCTTCCACAGGGCGAAGTCGGCCTGGTGCCGCTTGTTCGGATCGATCTCGAGGTCTTCCCGGGCTCCGCCCCGAAGCGCGTCCAGCGTGTTGCCCGAGAGGGTCCCGTACGAGGGAAAGGACTCCACGTCGAAGTAGACATTGCCCTCGACCTCGTAGGCGTGACCACGAGCCATGAGCTGCTCGATGAGCTCCAGCATCTCTCGGATGTGGTCCGTGGCCTTGGGATATGCGTCGGCGCGCTCGATTCCGACCGCGTCGGAATCCTCCAAGAACGCCTTGGTGTATTTCTCCGCGATGGCGAGCGGCTCGAGGCCCTCATCCCGCACCGCGACATCCATCCTGTCCGGGCCGCGGTCGGTCTGGTCGTCGGTCATGTGGCCAACGTCCGTGATATTCATCACCCAATAGACGTCCTGCCCCTCTGATCGAAGAGCGCGGCGGATCAGGTCGCCGAGCATGAACGTCCGATAGTTGCCGAGGTGCGCGTATCGGTAGACGGTCGGACCGCAGCTGTACACCTTCACCGTCCGGCCGTCGGAGGGTTTGACCTCTTCGATCCTCCGCGTCAACGAGTTGTACAGGCGCATGCGGGGAGCATACCGGCGGACTTCCTCGGGACGGCCCGGCCCGTCGTATCTGCAGGGCCGTGCGGTAGCCTTCAGTCGTGGATCGCGATTTCGGGCTCACCGACGAGCAGCGGGAGATCGTCCTTGCCGTTCGGGAGTTCGTCGCCGAGCGGGCCGCCCCGGCCGCACCCGACTACGAGCACAAAGAGCAGTTCCCTCGCGACCTGTTCTCCCATCTCGGGGAGATGGGGCTGACCGGTATCCCGTACAGCGAGGAGTTCGGTGGAGGGGGACAGCCGTTCCTCACGTATCTGCTGGTCCTCGAGGAGCTCGCCGCGGGGTTCATGGCGCTCGCCGTGGGCGTCTCGGTTCATCACCTCTCGGCGTTTGGCGTCCACAACTACGGATCTCAGGAGCTGAAGTCTCGATACCTGCCGCGGTTGTTCAGTGGCGAATGGCTGGGTGCCTATGCGCTGTCCGAGGCGGCAAGCGGCTCGGACGCTGCGTCGCTGCGAACCCGCGCGGAGCGATCGGCCAGCGGCTACCGGTTGACCGGCTCGAAGCGGTTCATCTCGCACGGCGGCGAGGCCGAGTTCTACCTGGTGATGGCTCGAACCGGAGCTGAGGGGCCCAAAGGGGTCTCCACCTTCGCGGTCGAGCAGGGGTGGGATGGATTCGATTTCGGGAAGCTCGAGGAGAAGATGGGCTGGAGCGCCTCGCCGATGCGGGAGCTCCTGTTCGAGGGATGCGAAGTGCCGGCGGAGAACCTGGTCGGGGGGGAGGGCCAGGGCTTCGAGATCGCGCTCTCCGCGCTCGACTCGGGCCGGCTGGGGATGGCCGCGTGTGCGACCGGTGTGGCCCAGGCTGCCTTCGACGCGGCCGTCTCCTTCGCCCGCGAGCGCGCCCAGTTCGGGAGGCCGGTCATCGAGTTCCAGGGCCTCCAGTTCATGCTGGCCGACATGGCGACGCAGATCGAAGCGAGCAGGAGGCTCTATCGCGAGGCCGCCCGCGTCCGCGACGCCGGCGAGCCGTACTCGACCGCGGCGTCGATGGCGAAGCTCTTCTGCTCGGATACCGCCATGCGGGTGACGACCGACGCCGTCCAGGTTCACGGAGGCTATGGGTACATGCGCGAGTACACGGTCGAGCGGTACATGCGCGAG
>DASVPT010000192.1:0-10633 GCA_036389535.1 Actinomycetota bacterium | reverse complement strand
CTTACAGGAAGGAGCGCGACCCGGAACACTGGGCGCCGCGCGACTATTCGGACGAAGAGCTCGCCGATGCGTTGGTGCGGGCGGCGATCGCGGGTCCCGTCGCCTCGCACGATCGTGAAAACGTTTTGTGGAGGATCGGCCGGCTCGTCGACGCCGATCCAGAGGAGCTGTTCGGATTGTCGGGTCTCAGCCGGTTCACGGCCGCCGAGATCCTCGGCCTCATCGCCAACGAAACCGGCTTCGACGCCGATCCCTCGCTCCGAGGCGGCGTCTCGATCGAGCCGAACCTCGTTCTCGCCGCGCTCAAGGCGGCGGGAGTGCGCTTCGCCGATGCAGCAAACCGAGGCGAACGCATCCTCTTGGCGACCGGTCATCCCGCCACGCTCATTCTCCTGTACGGCGCGCTCGGGGAACTGCTTCGCGACGCCGGGGCAAAGATCCTCACGCCGATGGACGGCGCCCCCTGTCACGATCTGTTTCACATCGGCCGAATCGAATACGTCGACGATGTCGCGGTTTTTGGAACGCCCGCGGGACCCATCCACACGCACGGACCCGAACCGATGCGCCGGATCCTGGAAGAGGCCGAGCCCGATCTGGTCTTCGCCGATCACGGGTTCGCCGGCGCGTCGATCGAGGCTGGAATCGAAACCATCGCCATCGCAGACGTGAACGACCCGGCACCGATCGTGGCGAAGGCGCAGGGCCGCACGGAGTTGGTCGTCGTGATGGACGATGGCCGGCGCCGCAAGGACTACTGGCCTTGCCTCCAGGCCATTGCGTCGGCGTTTCGATAGCTAGAATCAACCCACGAACAACGACGAACTGCGACGCCGTTCACGAACTCGACGAAGGGTCCGAAGAGGAAACCGGCCGTGACGTTCGGTAGGAGCTCACGAAAAGACCTGAAGGCTTACTGACCAAGCAAGCGCGCCCGTAACGCCGGTCGAGTTCGAAACGGCGCCACCGGAGGAGTGGCGTGGAACGATACAGCGCGGTCGTGGAGCGGGTCGCGTCGACCGCAAGCGTCGTGACGCTCATCGGCGGTCTCGACTCGGGGAAGAGCACGCTCGGTCGAACCATCGCGCGTCAGGCGCTCGAGCTGGGCAGAACCGTCGCGTACCTCGATGCCGACCTTGGACAGAAGACCATCGGCCCGCCGGCGGCCGTCACCGTTCGAATGTTCGGACGCGGCGACCAGGAGGGGAATCGAACGGCCTCCGCTCCCGACGCGATGTATTTCGTCGGTTCGATCTCGCCGCAGGGACATCTGCTTCCTCTCGTCGTGGGGACGGGAAGGATGCTGAGCTGGGCTCAGACGCACGGCGCCGACCTGGTGATCGTGGACACCAGCGGGATGGTGTCCGGCGTCTACGGTCAGGTGCTCAAGTACCACAAGGTCGAGCTCCTGCAACCCGATGTCGTGATCGGGCTCCAGCGGGGCGAGGAGCTCGCCCCGCTCCTCGGGATCATTCAGCGGTTCTTCTCATGCGAGGTCCTTTCGCTGCCGGTGAATCCGGAGATTCGAACTACCTCCGTCGACGAGCGAGCTCGCAAGCGGGAAGAGGCGTTCCGAAGCTACTTTTCCGGAAACATCCAGCGGTGGCGGATCAAGCCGAGTGTGTTCATGCCGGCGCTCCCCGCGCTGTTCGAATACCAGGCGCTTGATCGATTGCTCGTGGGACTCGCCGATGGCAAGGGCGACTACGCCGGCCTCGGGTATCTCGAATTTTCGGACGACGAGGGCGTCCTTCGACTCCTCTCGCCCGTCTCCGAGGCCCCGAAGGCGCTCAAGCTCGGTTCGGTTAGAGTGGAAGAGGACTTCAGGCTCCGGCGTGTGGACCTGCGGAGCCTGTTCGGAACCGATTAGACTCACCCGGCTCCTGAGAACTGCAGAAAGGGATTCTGCTTGCCTTCAGTCGTCAAGAAGCGCCGCAAGAAGATGCGGAAGAAGAAGCACAAGAAGCTGCTGAAGAAGACTCGCTGGCAACGCCGCCAGAAGTAGGCCGGCTGCCGGCCGATGCCCGCCGCGCGCCCCATCGTTTTCCTGTCGGATTACGGACTGGAGAGCGAGTTCGTCGGCGTCTGCCACTCGGTCATTGAACGGATCTGTCCGGGCGCGAAGGTCATCGACCTCACGCACGCCGTCCCGCCGCAAGACGTCCTCCGGGGCGCGATCATGCTGAGCAGCGCGATCCCGTATCTGCCCCCTGAAGCCGTCGTGGTGGCCGTGGTGGATCCCGGGGTCGGGACGCAGAGGCGACCGATTGCAGTCGAAACCCGCGCCGAGAAACGGCTCATGGTTGGACCGGACAATGGGCTGCTCGCGCTGGCGTGGGCCGCCGCCGGATGGATCAACCGCGCGGTCGAGATCACCTCACCGGCCGTGATCCTCGAGCCGGTGTCGGCAACGTTTCACGGGCGAGACATCTTCGCTCCGGCAGCCGCGCATTTGGCCGCAGGCCTTCCGCTCGAGGAGCTGGGCCCGGCTGTGGATGTGGCGTCGCTGGAGGGTCTGAGCGTCCCTGAGCCCGCCGTCGGGAGGGACCGGGTCGACTGTCAGGTTCTGTCGGTTGATCGCTTCGGAAATCTTCAATTGTCGGCGCGACCCGGGCATCTCCAGCTGGCCGGGCTCGACGCGGTTCCTCGCCTGTGGCTCCACGCACAGGGAGCGTCGCTCGAACTATGGAAGGCGCGCACATTCGGTGACGTTCCGGAGGGGCAGTTCGCCCTCATCGAGGACTCTGCAGGATGGCTCGCCATCGTCTTGAAGAAGGCGAGCGCAGCGCAGGTGCTTGGCCTGACGGCAAATGACCCGGTGACGCTGCTTCGCGCGCAAGCGGTAGCCTAGGGCGACATGGGCCAGCGAATTCTCATCACCGGCGTCTCCAGGCACCTCCCTGGCCGGTTGGCGCAGCGTCTGGAGCAGGATCCCGAGGTCGAAAGCATCGTTGGGGTGGACGTCGAGGAACCCGAGGTCGACCTCGAGCGGACCGAATACATCCGCGCCGATATTCGCAACCCGCTGATCCTGAAAGTCATCCAGGCATCCGAGGCCGACACCGTCGTTCATCTCTCGGTGATCACCACGCCGACCCGTGTGGGCGGCCGCCTCAACATGAAGGACATCAACGTCATCGGCTCCATGCAGCTGTTCGCGGCGTGCCAGAAGGTCCCCGCCGTGAAGAAGCTCGTGATGAAGTCGAGCACGGCCGTGTACGGCTCCAGCCCGCAGGATCCCGCCGTCTTCACCGAGGACATGTCGGCGCGCTCGTCACCGGCCGGATATTCGAAGGACTCAATCGAGATCGAGGAGTACGCCCGCGACTTCGGGCGGCGCAGAAAGGACGTCTCGACGACGATCCTCCGATTTGCCAACTACATGGGCTCGGCCATCGAGACCACGCTCACGCGGTACTTCTCCTTGCCGCTGATCCCTTCGCCGTTCGGCTATGACCCGCGCCTGCAGTTCATCCACGAGGACGACGCTCTTGAGGTGCTCTACCGCGCGGTTCGGGAGGATCACCCCGGGATCTTCAATGTCTCGGCCGACGGAGTCCTTTACCTCTCGCAGGCCATTCGGATGTGCGGGAAGGCCCCCTTCAAGGTGCTGTACCCGTTCGGGGTCCCGATCGCGTCCGTAATTCGGCGCCTCGGCCTGGTGGATTTCCCTGCGGATCAGATCCAGTACCTCGTGTGGGGCCGCGTCTCCGACAACGAACGACTGAAGAATGTCTTCGGCTACACGCCGAAGTTCACCACCCGTGAGGCGCTGGAGGAGTTCATCGACGGGCAGAGGTTTCGCCGCCTCTTCACCCCCGAGCAGGCCGCCGAATGGGAAGAGAACGTCTATGACTTCCTCCGCCGGAGCCGGACCACGAGGGCGAGGACCTGATGGCAGAAGTCATCTCGCTCGATCGAGCCCGCGGTCTGCCGAACCGCTGCCGGGCCACGACCACCAGCGGACGGCCGTGTCGCAACGTCGCCCGAGCGAACGGATTCTGCGCCCGGCACCAGCCGCCGGCCGGAAGGGAACACGTCGGTCCGTTCGAGGGCCAGTCGGTTCGCAGGACGCTCGAGTTCCTTCGGCGCCGGTTGACCGGCGAGTACGACATCGACGTCTTCGGGTTCGATCCCGAGATCACGGAGAACGTCTTCGCGCCTTTGGTTCGGCCGTGGCATGAGCGCTACTGGCGTGTGAACTGGGTCGGCGTGGACAACGTCCCCACCAACGGGGCGGCGTTGCTCGTCGGGAACCACTCCGGAACGCTGCCCGTGGACGCCATGGTCATGAAGTTCGGGCTCCTCGATCAGCATCCGGCACATCGCCACGTCCGCCTGCTCGCCGCCGACCTGGCCTTTCGTATGCCGATCGTGGGCGTGATGGCGCGAAAGATGGGGGCCACGCTAGCGTCGGATGAGGACGCGATTCGCTTGCTGCGTGGAGGAGAGCTGGTCGGGGTGTTCCCGGAGGGCTACAAGGGCGTCGGGAAGGGCTACCGAAACCGCTACAAGCTCCAGCGGTTCGGACGCGGCGGCTTCGTCGAGCTGGCGCTGCGGACGCGGGTCCCGATCGTTCCGGTGGCCATCGTGGGATCCGAAGAGATCTATCCGATGATCTACAACGCGAAGGGGATCGCTCGGGTCGGTGGCTTTCCGTACTTCCCGATAACGCCGTTCTTTCCGTGGCTCGGGCCGCTGGGCCTGGTTCCGCTGCCGTCCAAGTGGATCATCGAGTTCGGCGAGCCGATCCCGACGGACGAGTATCCCGATGACGCGTGGCAGGACTCGATGCTGGTGTTCGAGCTCACGGACCGGGTGAGGGACACGATCCAGCAGACGCTCTACAAGAACGTCCTCGCGCGAAAGAACGTCTTCTTCTAAACGGCTCGGCGCTACTTGCCGCCGATGTGAAGGTTCACACCGAGCAGCACCAACGGCCAGAGCAGCACCGCGAGTACCAGCGAGATGATTCGCCCGATCTTCCCCAGGTGGCCCACGTAGCCGTGCGCTTTCGCCACGAAGATCCCGAGCACGACGTACACCAGAAACAGAATGGTAGAGATGGCGCCAGCGCCAGTCTGGCCTTCGTCTCGCTGCTTCATCCGACCGCTCCTCCCCGTAACCTGGCCGGAGTCTACGCCGCTCCGCCATTCCGCAACGTCACCGGATGGCCATCTGGCCGAGGACCACGACGCCGCCATCTCCTAGGGCAGGACGACGGTCTCGAACTCTTCCGTCGTCTCGTTCATGAGATCCACGGTCTCGTGAATGCTCATCTCGCCCTCGCCCACGCCATCGAGAAGCTCCAAGGCTTCCCTTGCGGTCACCGGAGTAATCTCGTCCGCGACCGTTCGCAGCCGGTCGATCTGCTCGGTGAAGACCCAGGCCCAACCCGGGAGCGGCTCCCTGACTCGGGGTCGCTCGGGATCGATGTCCACGGCGCAGCAGCCGACGCTCCAGCGTCCACCCCGCGTCTCGTTGAGGAAGTGCGAGAGTGCGCATCCGGTCGAAGTCCACACCCGGCCGACCACGTCGTCGGGATCCTTGGCCGCGAGCCACGCACGAAACTCTTCTCGTTCAATACCCATTCTGTCTCGCCCCCGATCTGCCCTTGTCTGACGAAAGCCGTAGCGAAGAAAGCCTTTCCGATCGGTTCTCGGATGAGCCTCTACGCACCTCCTGCGGTCCGTCTCCAGGCACCCTTGGGCGACAGGGCGCACACGTCATGTGCTCTGGGCGGGCAAGCGGGCGGTCCAGGTCGCGGCGGCTCGCTCTGACGGTGGGAAGCCCGCCGCAATCGCCGGTGTACGTTCCCTCACAGGGCCGACGTAGTCTCCGCCCGATGGATCATTTTGGGCGTAGTCCGGTCGGGCTAGGCCCGTACTAGTCACGAGAGAGCGCGTCCTTGAGAGCCGTCGCGTACGATCCGGCAAGCGAGGCGCGGGAGGGGTCCGTGGGGTTTCGTTTCTACAAGTCGGTGCGGTTGGGACCGGGGGCACGCCTCAATCTCTCCAGAGGAGGGGTCGGGGTGTCGTTCGGGGGGCGGGGTTTGCGTTACTCGCTTCAGTCCTCCGGCAGAAGCGGGATCTCCGCGGGCATCCCCGGATCTGGTCTCTCCTACCGAGCGGCCACCGGTGGCACGCGTAGCGCACCGCGGAACCGGAGGCGAGTCGCCCCCCAACCGGCGATCGGAGTGCTTCCGAAGGCAGGCTTGTTCGCACCCAAGTCGGAGAAGGCCTTCGTCAAGGGCGTCGCTCAGTACATGCAGAGCCGATACGAGGACGCCCTGGCTTCCTTCGAGACGTCGGCTGACCAAGATCCCGGCGGCGCTCACGTGGCCGAGGAATATTTCGCGGCGTTCTGCTTGGTCGCGCAGGGAAGGAACAAGGAAGCGGCCGACATGTTGGAACAGGTCGTCGCGTCTCAGGTTGAGCTGCCGGACGATCTGATGAGGAGGTTCGGGATCGGGGGAGCGGCCCTGATCTCGGTGACGCCCAACGTGGTGGTTCAGGTGCCGCACGGCAATCTCGCGGCGGCGCTTCTGCTGGCCGAGCTCTATCAGCACGCCGGTCGGGCGGATGACGCCATCGAGCTTCTGGAGACGCTGGGTTCCCTTTCCAACGAGCCGGCGTTCGCCGTGTCCCTGGCCGACCTGTACACGGAGTTGGACCAGCGCGATGACGTTCTCCGAGTTACCGACGATTACGTCACCAACACCGACAACACGACATGTCAGCTGCTCGTGTACCGGGCGCGGGCGTTCAGAGAACGAAGGATGCACGTGACCGCGCTGGAGACCATGAAGGAAGCGCTGAAATCGAAGAAGCGAAATCCCGAGGTCCTCAAGCAGGCTCGATACGAACGCGCGCTGGTGTACGAGGCGATGGGCTCTGAGGCGAAGGCTCGCGCGGAGCTCGAAAAGCTGTACGCGGCCGACCCTCACTTTGGCGACGTCGCCGAGCGACTCGGGATGGGCCCGGCCGGCGCGTCTTGATGGGGTTCGACTGGGTTAGCCGGAAGGCGAAACCGTCGGAATCAGCGTGACGTTCGGAATGGGGCGGCGCGACGTTCTCGTCGCCACCTGAGCGATCGCGCCAATCGTGATGAGAAGGAAGAGCGCAATGATCATGAACAGGGTGGTCCGGCGCACCGTTAGCGGCTGGTTGTGCGCTCGCTGACGGTGAGCCTGGTCTCGCAGAACTCTCGGTTTCGAACCAGCACCTCGTTGAGGGCCGTCTCGTCGGCGAGCCAGGGACGCAGGTCCAGCTCGATCGAGACCGCACCGGCGAAGCCGTCAGCGACCATGTCGTCGAGGAACGGGCCGAGCGGCAACACACCGTCCGCATAGACCGGCAGATGTGAGTCCCACCCTTTTCCGGCATTGTTCGATAGGTGCACGTGCTGGATCTGGTCGCGATACTCCCGATACATGGCCCTGATGTCGAGGTTCGACACTGCCGCGTGGCTCGTGTCCAACACCATGTAGGGAAACCGCTCCAGATCTTCGAACTCCTGCCGGGCGTGGAAGCGGACCCCGCGCTCCGTCCCCAGGCGGACCGGAAACATGTTCTCCACGCCGACGGTCACGCCGGTCCGCGCCGTGAACTCGGCGAGGCTCGATTCGATCCACCGCCGGAACCGAACCTGCCACCGGTACGGCGGATGGACCACCACCAGCTCGGCCCCGACCTCTTCGGCCAGATGCACGGCTCGGTAGATCTTGCCGGTGGGGTCCGTTCCCCAGACCCGGCGGGTGATGAGCAGGAACGGCGCATGGATGGCCTCCACCCGAAGGCCGAACTCTCGGGCCGCCTTCATCAGCAGGTGCGGCTCTTGCGTATGGGGGTCCTGCGTGACCATAACCTCGACCGCCTCGAACCCGGCCTCGGCGATGTGCCGGAAGGCCTCCCGAATGGAGTGCCGGAAGAACGGCGCGGTGGAAAACAGGAGCTTGGGCGCGGTTTTTGGAGCTCTTCGTGGCATCGGAGTCCGTCATTCTAGGTGCGGCGGCCGATCCTTCTGTGACCTGAACGTGAACTTTCTGAGGTATCCGTCCGCCCGGCTATTCTTCTGCCGTTGTGAGCGAACAGGACAACGTTTCGCGTGCCGCCCTCGGAGTGGGGAGTTATGAGGTGTGGTTCCTGACCTTCACGGATCCCGGCTCCGGCCGCGGCTATTGGATTCGTTCGACGTCGCACGCACCGGCCGGCGGCCGGCGAGAAGGCGGCGTTTGGTTCGCCCAATTCGACCCCGTGGACACGGCCGCGACGTTCGGGATTCACCGCGCCACATCGAAGATCTCCGTCGCCTCCGACCGATTCGAGGTCCAGACCGAGTCGTCCACGATGACCTCGGGGCATGCCGAAGGGTCGGTGGAGGGTGGCGAGCACGAGGTCCAGTGGAATCTGGAGTGGCCGACGGGCGAGCCCACGTACCTCCTCCTTCCGCCGGCGCTTTACCGCGGGCCGCTCCTGCCGACGAAACCCTTCTCGCCGAACGTCGACATGGGCGTAACCGGGACCCTCACAGTCGACGGGGAAACCACCACTCTCGAGGGTGCGCGGGGCCAGCAAGGGCATCTGTACGGGACGCGTCACGCCGAACGGTGGGCGTGGGCGCACTGCTCCGACTTCGTCGACGAAGAGGCGGTTGTCCAGGCGATTACGGCGCAAGGTCGCCGGGGCCCGTTTACCACTCCGTTCATCACCTCGATCGGCGTTCGATGGGAAGGGAAATGGATCCGCCTGGGCAAGGTGAGCCGCCAGCGCGATTTCGGCGTCATCGGACGTTGGAACGTCGACGCCGGAAACCGCCGGTACCGGCTGACCGGGCGGATCGAGGCGCCGCTCCGGGCGTTGCTCCGAGCGCGATACGAGGATCCGGGCGGCACGCCTCGCTACTGCCACAACTCGGAGATCGCGTCGTGCCGGCTCGTGCTGTTCGAGCGCAAGGCCGGCGGTTTCGAGGAAGTGGCCCTCCTGGAATCCCAAGGGACGACTCACGCTGAATGGGCCGGCCGAACGCCGGCCGCGGGCGTTGAGGCGGAATTCGTCGAGGCGGGTGGATGAACGCCTCGGACCTCCTCCGGCAGGCCGCTGAGAAGTTCGGCGACAAACCCGCCCTGATCTTTCGGGGTGCGTCCATCAGCTTCGCCGACCTCGATGAGCGTGTGGATCGAGCGGCCGCGGCGCTCTTCCGACTGGGCATCCATCGCGGCGACCGGGTGGCGCTGCTCGCCGGAAACGTGCCGGAGTTCGTCTATGCCCTGTACGGGACGATGCGGGCCGGCGCCGTCGCCTGCCCGCTAAACGTCATGCTGACCCCCGAGGAAATGGGCTACATCCTGGCCGACGCCGGCGCACGCCTGGCGATCACGGATCTGCGCTCGCTGCCGGGCCTACTCTCCGTGCGCGACCGGCTCGGCGCGCTTGGCACCGTCGTGGTGATCGGAGGGCCTCCCGCGCCGACCGGCACCGTCTCGCTGGAGGAGGCGCTCCGAGGAGACGCCACGCCGCCGAGAGTCGAGACCAAGGACTCGGATCTCGCCGTGATCGCCTACACCGCCGGCACCACCGCCGATCCCAAGGGGGCCATGCTGACGCACGGCAACCTGCTGTCGAACCTCGACCAGATGTCCGCGGTCCCGGCGCTCGCGGAAGCGTCGGACGACGTGGGACTCCTGGCGCTCCCGTTGTTCCACATCTACGCGCTGAACGTGGTCCTCGGCATCACCATGAAGACCGGAGCGACGGCGGTCCTGGTGGAGCGCTTCGACCCCGGCGAGACCCTCGAGCTGGTGAAGCGTCACCGGGTCACCGTGCTCTTCGGCGCGCCGCCAATGTTCCAGGCATGGTTGGCTCTTGCCGGCGAGGGAGTGGAGGTAGACCTGTCCACCGTCCGTCTGGCTGTTTCGGGGGCCGCGCCGCTGCCGTCGGCCGTCCTGAACGCGTTCCGCGATCGCTTCGGCGTCACGATCTGGGAGGGCTATGGGCTCACCGAAGCCGCCCCCGCCGTGACGACCAACGCACTCGGCCCGGAGGCCAAGCCGGGCTCGATCGGTTTGCCGCTGCCCGGTCTGGAGGTACGCCTGGTCGACGAACAGGGCGAGGACGTCGAGGAAGGGGACCCGGGCGAGGTGCTCGTTCGCGGTCCGAACGTGTTCGCGGGGTACTGGCAGCGACCCGAAGAAACGGCGAACGTGATCGAGGGAGATTGGCTGAAGACCGGTGACGTCGCCGTCCGCGACGACGACGGCTATCTCTACCTGGTGGACCGAAAGAAGGATCTGATCATCGTCTCGGGCTTCAACGTCTTTCCCAAGGAAGTCGAGGAGGCCATCGCCAAGCATCCCAAGGTGGCGGAGGCGGCCGTGGTAGGGATTCCCGACGAGCGAACCGGGGAGGCCGTCGGGGCGTGGGTCGTCCCGAAGCCGGGTCAGTCGTTGACCGAGGACGAGATCCGCGAGTTCCTGAACGGCTACCTGGCGAGGTTCAAGTGGCCGAAGCAGCTGCGGATCGTGGAGTCGCTCCCGCACCACGTCACCGGGAAGGTGCTTCGAAGGACCCTCCGGCAATCCGATGTCTCCGAGGCGGAACAACTCTTCGCCGCGGCCAGGGATGGCCGGCCGAAC
>DASVPT010000191.1:0-1571 GCA_036389535.1 Actinomycetota bacterium | reverse complement strand
GGGTGGGTCGACCGGCTCGCGCGAAGAGATCGATTTGCTCGAAGACTACTTGGAGCATGCGCTGTCGTTCGCCGACCTGAACAGCTTCTCGCCGCTCGTCGTGGCGGCGGATGCCGCGAACGGGATGGCGGGGTTGGTGCTTCCACCGTTGTTCGAGCGGCTTCCGGGCAAGCTCGTGCCGCTCTACATGGATCTCGATGGGACGTTCCCGAACCATCCGGCCGATCCGATCGTCCCGGAGAACCAGGAGGACGTGAAGCGGGCGGTGATCGAAAACGGCGCGGATCTGGGACTCGCATTCGACGGCGACGCCGACCGGGTGTTTTTCGTGGATGAGAACGCCGAAGGCGTGAGTGGCTCGCTGATCACGGCGCTTGCCGCCATCGGGATGCTGGAGCGCTATCCGGGAGCAACGATCCTGTACAACCTGATCTGCTCGCGCGTGGTTCCGGAGGTCATTCGTGAACATGGCGGCGTTCCGGTTCGCACTCGCGTCGGCCACTCGTTCGTGAAGAAGGTCATGGCGGACACCGGGGCGGTCTTCGGCGGAGAGCATTCCGGCCATTACTACTTTCGCGATCACTACCGGGCGGATTCAGGAATCGTGGCGGCCGTTGTGGTGATGGATCAGATGTCGAAGGCCGGAAAGCCGCTGTCGGAGCTCCTGGCGCCGCTCCGCCGATATCACGATTCCGGCGAGATCAATTCCGAGGTCACGGACCAGCAGGGGGCGATCGAGAAGATCGCCTCCGCTTTTTCCGGCGAGGACCAGGACCGCCTCGACGGCCTGACCGTCGAGGCCGACGATTGGTGGTTCAACGTCCGGCCGTCGAACACCGAGCCGCTCCTTCGCCTGAATGTCGAGGCCCGGACGAAAGAGCTTCTCCAGGAGAAGGTCGACGACGTCCTCGCCTTGATCCGCAACTGACGAGATACGGAGGAAAGCGAATGCCAGTCGAAAAGGAGCTCCTCGACATCCTGGTGTGTCCGAACTGCCATGGAGAGGTGGAGTACCGCCAACAGGAGGAGCGCATCGTGTGTCTGAAGTGCGGGCTTCGATATCCGGTGCGCGACGACATCCCGGTGATGCTGATCGACGAGGCAGAGAAGCCACAGGGAACTCCTTGACGGCCGCTCGCGTCGATGAATTGCTCGACGATCCAGGTTCTGTAGGCGCCGCGGATCCGAGCGGGATGCTCGCCGCCGCCGGACGATTCGGCGAGCAGCTGCGAGTTGGCTTCGACCTCGGAACCTCCGTCCAGGGGCTCCCCGACGGGCGCGGCATCACCTCGGTCGTCGTGTGCGGCATGGGCGGCTCCGGAATCACCGGCGACGTTCTTCAGGCAGCGCTGGCGGAAAGGGCCCCGGTTGCGGTGATCGCGTCGAAGGGATACGGGGCCCCTTTGTTTTGCGGTCCGGACACCCTCGTGCTGGCTGTTTCGTATTCGGGAAACACCGAAGAGACCAACGCCGCGTTCGAAGCTGCCGTTGCGCGAGGCTCCCGGGTCGTTGCGGTGGCTTCGGGGGGAGAGCTCCTGAGGCGAGCGGGGAAGAGCGGTTCCGTGGCGTCG
>DASVPT010000190.1:0-3282 GCA_036389535.1 Actinomycetota bacterium | reverse complement strand
CTTTGCATCGAGAGCGAGTGACACAAGCCTTTGCTGCGCGCCGTCGTGCAGGTCTCGTTCCAGGCGGCGTCGTTCGGCATCCGCGCTTTCGACGATACGCGCGCGCGACGCTCGCACTTCTTCCAGTTGGGCGCGAATCTCGGCTTGAAGGCGTTCGTTGTCGACGGCGAGGCGCGCTGCTGCCGTCACGGAATCAAGCAGCCCGCGGTCCTCCAGTAGCGCCGGGTCGTGGACCACCGCCGCGAGCGGCACTCCGTCTCGCTCCAGGAACGTGACGGCCCGGCTCGAGCCTTTCTCCGGAATTTCGAGAGCCGTCCCGCTGCTCGCGACGTAGCGGTGTCTCCCCGGATCCCAAAGCCCTACTTCGAGGCTCGGGTCACCGAGGGCCCGTGACAGCGCACCCCTCAATTGATCGGGTGGTGGAACCGCACCGAGCTGGACCACCAGCTGACCGACTCTCCCGGTGCGAACCCATGCCAGCCAAAGACCGATGAGGAACGCGAGCGGCAAGGTCATGCCGGCGAAGGTCGCGATGTTGGTAAAGAGGAGGAACGCGGAGGTCTGAGGAGCGAATACCGACCGCACATTGTCGATGAAGATGACGATCTGCTGTCCAACAACCGCGGCGAAGAGGAGGACTGCCGGCAGGACAACCGGCACCAGGACTCGCCGCATGGGTCGGCTCGCGCGCACCCAACGGCCGACGCTCGCGCCGATCAACGTCAGGAGCGCCACCACGCCGGTCCCCCACACGAAATTCGAACGCCAGAACCAAGAGACGAACCGCGGCGGGGGAAAATGGATCAGAAGCAGATTGAGGTGCCGCTGGCAGTCAATGCATCCACCAGCTCGCGGATCGTAGAACAGGGAGCCGACAACGCTGAACGCGAGCGGAAGGGCGGCGATCGCGACAATGACCCGATCCAGTCGGCCGCTCAGTCGTCCATTGGGAAACGCGAGAAGAAGGTAGGACAGCATCAGGATCGGCGCCGGCTCCAGAGTGGAACCGATGGTCCAGAGGATCGGGACTCGAGTGTCCTGACCGATGGGGAGCTCGAGAGCCACCGCCGTTGCGAGCAACAGAGCGCCGGTCGGATTCTCGGGCCGCCGATACGCGGCGAAAAGACCGACCGCGATGTACAGGACGTACATGATCCGGATCGGCACCGCCCACTGCTCGTGGGGGTCGGCTGCGTGCTTGAAGGCAAGCGACAGCCAGAAGTACGCGATGGCGATTGCGCCGAGCACAAGCGGAAGCGGCCGTTTCAGCAAACGATTCACAACACGTCTTCCTCGCGAACGGTCATCCACATGGGATCTCCGCGATCACGCGCGTTCCCTGGCCAGACGGACTTTCGACCCGAAACGTCCCGTCGAGCGCGGCCACGCGGTCGGCGAGGCCGCGCAGGCCGGACCCCTCAGTCGCGTCGGCTCCACCCACGCCGTCGTCTCTGACCTCCACTAGGAGCTCGCCGTTTGTGCGTTCGGCACGAATCCTCGCGGATGACGCTCGCGAGTGCTTCGCGCAGTTCGCAAGCGCCTCTGAAACCACGAAGTACGCCGTCGCTTCAACTGGCGCAGGGAGGCGCTCGAGAGGCGCCGCCTCGACCGTTGCCGGGATCGCGCTCCGTTCGGCAAGAGACTCGAGCGCCGGAGCGAGACCCTCCTCCGTCAGGATCGTCGGATGAAGGCCGCGGGCGAGCTCGCGAAGCTCGGACAGGGCCAGCCGGAGCTCGTTCGCGGCTTCCGAAAGGGTGGTCCCAACCTCCCCATTCGACTGGTGCGCCGCCTGGTCTTGCGCCAGCCGCAACGCCAGAGACAGGTTCACCAGCCTCTGTTGCGCGCCGTCATGGAGGTCGCGTTCGAGACGTCGGCGTTCTTCATCAGCCGCCCCCACGATGCGGGTCCTCGAGGCCCGAACCTCCTGCAGCTGCGCCTTGATCTCAGCCTTTAGCTGCTCGTTCTCGAGCGTGAGCTTTGCCGCTGCCCCCACCGCAGAAACGAGCTCTGACTCCTCTCGCAATGAGCCGTCAAAGACCAGCGCGGCCAGTGGCTCGCCGTTGGTCCGAACGATCGCGCTCGCCCTGCCGCTGCTCTCGGGTGGAAGCTCGACGGCCCGGCCGTCGGTGTCGACGTATATCTCGCGGTCCGGTAGCCAGTACGCCAGCTCGAGCGAGGGATCCCGCATCGACCGGGCCAAGGCGTCCCGTAGCTCCGCTCCCGTCCGCACCGAGCCGAGTTCGACGACCAGATCGCCGACGGCGTAGCGATCGAGCCTGGCTCGCAGCAGTCCGACGAGAAAACCGATCGGGATCGCGGCGAAGGCCAGGTCGCTCGCTCCGGGCAGCGCGACACGCGACGTCGCGTCCCACACGCCCACCACAACCGCGGGGATCGCCGCAACGAAGACCGGCGCCAGTGCGCGACGGCCGCGCGGGCTCGCCTGTATCCAGTGGAAGATCAGTCGGATCCCAACCGTGATGGCAAACACTGCCCCGATCGAGCCGATGATCGTGGAGACGAGGCTGTCCAGCCGCGGGTCGTTACGGATCAGGATCAAGTTGCTGGGGCATGGTGGGCAGTTCTGATGCGGGTCGTAGAAGGGCAACGAGCCGATGGCGTTCGGGATCATGTACAGATACACGATGCGCACAATGGCTCGGTCCCATGTCGACCGTAGTTCTCCGGTCGGGAACGCCAGAGCGAGGTGCATCAGTGGGATCGCCTGGATCGCGGTTACGAGCTCCGAGAGCGTGTAGGTCAGCGAGGACTCGATGAATCCAATATCCGCGAGCATCCATGCGAGCCCGACAGCAACCATGAGATAGCCGGTCCTGTTCCGGGGGCGAGAGATCGCCGCGATCCCCGCGACGATGAAGGCCTCCCGGGCGAGGACGTGGACGGCAACTGGCCAGATTGCGGGTGGGTTGAGGCCGATCAGGACGCTTGCTTGCGAAACCGTCGACCGGCCGAGGTACGGAGCGGCGAAATCGAGCGCGCCGATCGCCGCGGCGGCGGCGTAGAGGAGGATCTCGCGCCGCTTCACGGCGGATGGTTGCGGGACGTGTGGGGAACCGCCACCCCGCTCACTCCCGGTAACTCAGAGCAACGCGGCGATCGATGCGGCCGAAAGATCGCTTTTCCCAATGAAGCCCTGCGCGGGAGCGCCGGAGAGCCGCGAGCGGTAGTTCGAAGAGTCCCTCGCCGACGTCAAGATGATCGCTGGGGCCCGTGGCTCGGACGCAAGCCGCCTCGCCACCTCAAAACCGTCAATGCCTGGCA
>DASVPT010000189.1:0-1834 GCA_036389535.1 Actinomycetota bacterium | reverse complement strand
TCGACCGGCTTCGCGCACAGTTCGGGGAGGACATCCTCAGCGCCGAAGAGGCGTTCGGCGACGCGGTTATCACCGTCAATCCTCCGCGCTACGTCGAAATGGCGCAGTTCCTCCACGACGACAGCGACCTGGCCTTTGACTTCTTCGACTTCCTCTCCGGCGTGGACTACCGGCCAAAGGGCGGCGGGTTCGAAGTGGTCACGGACGTGTACTCGACGCGAAACACCCACAACATCTTGCTCAAGGTGCAGCTCGACGCCGAGAACCCTCGCGTCCCGACCATCTCTCACATCTGGCCCGGCGCGAACTGGCACGAACGTGAGACCTGGGAGCTGATGGGGATCGTGTTCGAAGGACACCCCCACCTGGTCAAGCTGGTGCTTCCCGAGCAGTTCGAGGGCTTTCCGCTCCGAAAGGACTTTCCACTTATGACCCGCGAGGCGAAGCCGTGGCCCGGTGAGGTCGAGGGCGAGGAGGTCGAAGAGTGATCGCCGCGATCCTCGCCGAGGTTGGAAAGAGCTTCGTCGACAGCTGGTTCGGGAACTTCTGGCTGGCGCTCATCGCCAAGGTGATCCTGGTCATGGGGTTCGTGCTGGTCGCGCCGATCGGGGTGATCTACACCGAGCTCAAGATCATGGCCCACATGCAGCACCGTCTGGGTCCCATGTACGCGGGCCGGTTCCACGGGATCGGCCAACCCATCGCCGACGGCATCAAGCTCATCCAGAAGGAAGACGTCATTCCCACGGCGGCCGACTCGGCGGTGTTCACGCTGGCGCCGGCGGTGGTCCTGGTTCCCTACATCGCGCTGTTCGTGGTCCTGCCCTTCGGCGCATCGATCTTCGCCGAGAACCTCGACGTCGGGATCTTCTACGCCCTGGCCATCACGGCCGTGTCGGTCATCGGGTTCCTCATGGCGGGGTGGGCCAGCGCGAACAAGTTCTCGCTCATCGGGGCGCTTCGCGGCGCGGCGCAGCTCATCGCATACGAGCTCCCGATGATCCTCGCCGCCGTCGCCGTGGTAATGCAGGCGGGGACGCTTTCGCTGGTGGGAATCGTCGAAGCGCAGCAGAAGTACTGGTACGCCTTCACGCAGCCCCTCGGCCTGGTCATCTTCCTCATCGCCGCGCTCGCCGAGCTGAACCGGACGCCGTTCGACATGCCCATCGCCGAGTCGGAGATCATCTTCGGCGCCTACACGGAGTACACCGGCATGAAGTTCGGGCTTCTGATGCTGGCGGAATACGCGGGAATCCTGGCGTTCTCCGGCCTCGGTTCGGTGTTGTTCCTCGGCGGGTACCAGCCGCTGCCGTTCCTCAGCTGGATCCCCGGGATCGTCTGGATGTTTGGCAAGATCGGCGCTCTGGCCTTCCTGATCATCTGGCTTCGCGTGACGTACCCGCGCCTCCGCGAGGACCAGCTCCAGCATTTCGCCTGGGTGGTGCTGATCCCGCTGGCGCTGCTCGACATCCTCATCACCGCGGTGATGAAGGTGGTGTTCTAGAGCATGGCCATCGAGATGGGTCAGGAGGTCGGTCGGAACGCCGCGGGCGGGAACGGAAATGGCGCGGCCGGCGATGGCGCCAAGAAGCGCCGGGGGCTTCCGGGATTCGGGCTGATCAAGGGGCTCACCGTGACGCTGAAGCACATGCTTCAGCCCTCGATCACGCAGCAGTATCCCGACGAAAAGCCAGACCTTCCGGCTCGAACCCGCGGCGTCATCGCGCTCAAGCAGGAGAACTGCACGGTCTGCTGGAAATGCTCACGCGAATGCCCCGACTGGTGCATCTACATCGAGTCGCACAAGGAGACCCACCCGCCGGCCAGCGGCGGC
>DASVPT010000188.1:0-3609 GCA_036389535.1 Actinomycetota bacterium | reverse complement strand
GGTCGGAGCAACGGGCCGCCGGCAAGAGCCCCGAATAGGGCGGTCGCTGCACCGGCCAGCCGCGTTTTCCCGAGCGTCTTCCCCAGCGCGAAGAGCCCGAGGACGATCGCGCTCAGCTGAAGCATCTGCAATGCCGGGAGGACGTTGTACGCGTGGCCCCGCGGAGTGAACGCCGCCAGCCACGCGACCAGCGCGTGAAACATCCACGGGTAGTAGTTCGGCACGGCGCCCGTCACGATGGTGCTGGGTGTGGTTTCCCCGGTCATCAACTGGCTCGCCCACCCCATGTGCCACTTGAGGTCGCCGCCCCCCGCCGGTGGGACCAGCCGCAGGATCGGATATCCCCACACCACCAGCGCCAACCCGATCATGGCGAGCACGGGCAAAGCCTCGCCCAAAGCGAAACGCGCCCCGGGCTCGCGACGGACGAAAACGGCCCTGGCCAGCAGCAGAACCGCCGCTGCGCCCGTCAGGGCTCGCACCACCCACGGTTGCGAGAAGACGAGTCCACCCGTCGCGATGTGCGCGAGCATCAGCAGGAGCGCGAAGGCAACAAGGGAGGGGAAGGCGAGCGCCCACTTCACGGCGGCGCCGAGCTCCCGTCTCCCGATGACCGCGTCGGCCAGCAGATATCCGAAACCCAGGAGCATCGCGGCTTCGAGGAGGCCTTCAACCGCTTGTTGAACGAACCAGCCTTTCATGCGGCGGGCGGCGCGCGGCCATCCGTGAAACACCGGTAGCCAGGCCGGCCGCTGGCACTGGGAAACGTTCGCGTCGGATCGACGCCCACGACCCGGAACACGGTCAGGTCCTTGGAGCGATGGATCTCATGAAGGAACGGCGTGCGGTCGAAGCGATTGACGGACGCACCCAGAGGTTGACCGAGGAATCCCAACGGAACGTCTTCGTTCACGACCATGATGACGTCAACGCCGTTCTCCTGAAGGAATCGGCTGTGGCTCAGGGGCCGCTGAAAGAATTCCTTGGTCGACTGGATCAACGCCACGACGTTATTCAGCATGCCGGGACGAAGATACGGAGCCATTCCTTCCAAAAGGTCGACGCGCCCCGTGGCCGCCTGGAACACCCCGGACGTGCGGATGTTCGTCAGGACTCTGTCGGTGCAAGGGACGTTCGTCCTGACCCAATGCAGCACGGCCACCGCACTGTTTCCCCGTATTGCATCCAGCCGTTGGGGACGCGCCGATGGAAGGACCACCGCGGCGAAGGCAACCACCGCGACCGCCGACGCTGCCCTCATCGCGGTTCGCGAAATGCGGCGCAACAACTGAAGCCCGGCTTCGAGCACCGCGAAGCCGAGGATCACAAACGGCACCGAGCTGTAGTCGATCACGCGGCGCAAGCCGAATCGGGCGAAGATCAGCACGTCATACCGAAGCGAAAAGAACAGGCTCACCAGGAACAGGACGACGGCCAGGCCCCACGCGGCCGGCCCAAGGGGCCGAAGCGCCCGAGGAAACCAGAGGAAGATCGCCACCGCCAATGCGAGTGCGCCGATCCAGATCATCAAGCAGATCGGTTGGGAGAGCCGGCTGACGGTGCTCTCCTCTCGGTTCCTCGGGCTCCCCACCGATATTCGAACGGCCTGGCTGGTCAGCTCACGGAAGAGGTATCCCGGCGGGTAGTACCACGTTCCCTCGGACAAGGGGTTCTCCACCTGCGGTCGTCGTCCCTTGAGGAGATACGCGGTCGGATCGAAATGGTTGGCGCGGCGAAAATCCGCATACTGACCCCGTTGAAACGAACCGCCGAGCCCGATGTCACCTCTTGGAGCAATCAGCACCACCAGACCCGCTGCACCGGCAATCGCCAGCACGCCGGCCGCTTTGAGCACCGTGCGGCCGTGCCAGGTTCGAAGCGCCAGGGCCGCTGCATACAGGGCGAAAATCACCACGGCGATCAGCAGTGGGACGAGATGCGTGCCGGCGCCCACGGCGAAGAGCAGGCCCGCGGCCACGATCTCTTCACGCGCTGCCTCTCGCCGGAGGGCGCGCAGCGCCAGGGCCAGGCCGGCGAACGCGATCATTCGTCCGACGATCTCCGCCCGATACGACGTCATGTCGCGCGTCATCTCGTCGTTCAGGAAGAGCTCGTTCATGACCAGGACCACCGGAACCAGGGGAGCGGTCAGGCGCAGCCCGAGCTCCCGGCCCAGAGCCCACAGCGCCCCGGCCAGACCGACCGAAGCGAGCCACAGAACCGGAGGGAGCGATCGGATTGGGTCCCGGCCGGTGATGAAGCTGAGCGTGGCGTTGAGCGCGTTGAGCACGGCCTTGCTCGTGGTGGGTGGATAGATGAACCCGTACTGCAGGGAGGTGGCCGGGATCCCGTGTGCGTCGCGGACCTCCATGGCATCGGCCCAATACCGGAAGGAGGACGGGGCAACGAAGACATGCGACGTGAAACTGAATCGGATGATGGCGATGCCAAGGAGGATGAGAACGCCGATTCCCACGGACCACGGGTCCTCACGAGCTTCCCGGGCGATCGCGCTCGCATGCTCGCGGAGGCTCGAGCGCCGGAGTCCAACGAACCACAGGACAAGGGTCGCCACGAGGAGAGCAGCGGAGAACCCGGGAGCCGTCAAGGTGTGGCTGGCGGCGAACAGGATAGAGATCACCCCGGCCACGCCGTAGCCGAGCGCGATGGAGACGCCGACTCGCGTCGGGATGCTCACGGTGCCGGCGGGCCAGATGGCAAGCCCCGCGCCGATGCCCGGCAGAGCCATCATCGCGAACACCCCGAGGACGGCCGCGGCGTTCATGGAGAGGGAACCAGTGCTTCCGTCCGGCTCGTTCGCGACCAAAACGCCAGTGCCCCGCCCGCCGCCACGGCGAGCCCGACGATGAGGTAGGCCATCCCTGACGTCACGGGCTTTTGAGTTACGCCCAGCACGACCAGGCCCACCAGAACGTTGATCGTCACGGATATTCCGGGAACCAGCGCCAACACGAGTGGTGAATCAACTCGATGGAACCATCGAATCGCCAGCAACCCCGGAATGACGAAGACGAGCAGGAGACCACCGATCACTCGAAGAAGGTGCGTGGGCTGGCCAAACGACATCGACCGTTTGGCACCCAGATACTGGCGCTCGATCGCGCCGGCTCGAACCGCACGCTGGACCAACTGCTGTTCCGGTGCGGCGACGCCGCCCTGCTCGACCATGGAAAGGTCTTCGTCCAAGGGCACGGCGAGAGGCGGTGTCATGAACCGAAGATTCTGGGGCGTGTGGTTCCATTGCCTGATCAGCAGCACTGCCGGCCGCCGATCGCCGATCCCTCGCAGCGCGTCGCGCAGGCTTCCCTGGCTCACGGACGCGACATCGGGGGTGGTGGTTGGTCGTCTCGCCAGGAAGTCGCGAACGTTGCCCACGAACACGTATGCCTTCGGAACCAGCCCCGGCGGAAGGGCCGCTCGCACCGTTTGAGACGTGCCTCTGCGGTAGCCCCAGGGCTGCTGGTGAGTGTCACTCGCGATGAAGACCACCGGCGGTGGGTCGGCGTCTCGCTCGAAGTACGCGCCAAGGGCTGCCATGGGAGGACGAAGGCTCGGCGGCATCCAGCCGGAGGCGCCCTGCTGGTTCCA
>DASVPT010000187.1:0-3023 GCA_036389535.1 Actinomycetota bacterium | reverse complement strand
CGGTGGTAACGGCAAAGTGGGTTCCGGAGCGCGCCGCCTGCTCGATCGCCTCGACGATCTTGGGGTGGGCGTGGCCCACCACGTTGACGCCGAAGCCATTGTGGAAATCGATGTATTCGCTGCCGTCGACGTCCCACACGCGGGACCCGACGCCGCGATCGAGGTAGATCGGGTACGGATCGCCCGCCTGGAACGTCGACGCCACACCCAGGGGCATGCTCCTGACCGCTCGGTCGAACAGCTGCGCTGAGCGTGGCGAACGGTCGAGCAGTCTCTTTTGCTCTGCGGCGGCAACCTCTTGCGCGCGCGCCGTGATTCGCTCGACGTCCACTTCGGCCCGCATTGCTTCCTCCCTTTGCCTCAGGTCTTGCGACGTTGCAGCACGACGTTCGAGGCGGCCAGGATCACGCCGAACATGAAGATGAGCGTGCCCATCACGAACACCTGCGGTGGTATCCCAATCTTAACCGCTCCGTAGACCCACAACGGGAACGTCTGGGTCGCCCCGGCGTTGAAGTTCGTGATGACGAAGTCATCGATCGAGAGCACGAACGCGAGCAGCGCGCCCGCGATGACGCCGGGAAAGATGAGCGGCAGCGTGACGCGGGTGAACGTGGTCCACGGACCCGCCCCGAGGTCCTGCGCCGCCTCCTCCACCGCTCGGTCGAATCCGACGAGCCGGGCGCGAACCGTGATGGCGACGTAGGCGATGTTGAACATCACGTGCGCCACCACGATCGTGGCGAGGCCACGGGGCACGCCGAACGTGATGAACAGCGAGAGCAGCGACGCGCCCAGCACGATCTCCGGTGCCGAGATGTTCATGAACAGGACGAAGTCCACGCCGCCCCTTCCGCGGAACCGGTAGCGAACCAGGGCCAGTGCGACCAGCGTTCCGAGGATGGTCGCGATCACGGTGCTGATGACGGCCACGATGAGCGAGTTCTTCAGCGCCGCGGTGAGGTCCGCGAAGACGAACACGCGGCCGTACCACTTCGTGGTGAACCCGAGCCATCGAAAGCTGACCTTCTTCACGCCGCTTTCGTTGAAGCTGTACAGGATCATCACCAGGATCGGCAGCACCAGATACAACATCACCACCGCGACGTAGACCGGCAGAATGAACCGGGTCCAGCGCCGCTTGGTTGGCGTGGAAGCCGGGGCGCGGGTCGAAAGCGCGACCGGCCGCCTGGCCTCCCTGGTGGTGATGGCCATCAGACGTACTCCTCGATGCTCCGGGCGCCGAGGACGCGCGCGTAGATCACGATCCCGATCAAGAGGGCCACCATCAGGACGAACGAGAGCGCGGACGCCACCGGATAGTGGAAGTTCTCCAGGAACTCCAGCTGGATGATGTTGCCGATCATCGTGGTGTGGGGGCCACCCAGGATGGCGGCGTTCACGTAGTCCCCGACGGCCGGCACGAACGTCAGGAGGATCCCGGCGAAGATTCCGGGGACCGACAGCGGAAGGATCACCCGCCGGAAGACCTCGAGCTTGTCGGCGTACAGGTCGCGGGCGGCCTCGACGACGCTTCTGTCGATCTTCTCCAGCGCCACGTATAGCGGCAACGCCATGAACGGGAGGAAGTTGTAGGCGATGCCGCTGATGACGGCGATGGGCGTCGCCAGGACGTGGAACCCCTGGGGCAGAAGATGCCACCGCTTCAGGGTCCCGAACAGGACCCCCTGGTCGGAGAGGATCCATTCCCAGGCGAGCGTTCGGATCACGAACGAGACCAGGAACGGCACGATCAACATGAACAGGAACACCGTCTTGTAGCGCCCGCCGCGGAAGGCGATCCAGTAGGCCAGCGGGTAGGAGACGGCCAAGGTGATCGCCGTGGCGAGGGTGGCGTAGACCAGCGACCGAAGGAACTGCACCCGATACTGCCGAATCGCGTCCAGGTAGTTCTGAACGCGCCACGTCAGGCGAAATCCCTCGAACAGGTTTCCCGTCTGGAGCGAGACCGACGCCATGATCACCAGCGGCACCAGGAAGAAGAGCAGCAACCAGAACCCGCCGGGGGCGACCAGCAGGTATGGCGCGAGCGCTCTTCCGAGCCGCGTCTTCGGTTTCGTCAAGAGCTGAAGATCGGCTGAAAGATGCTGTTCCACTCGTCCTCTTCAGCCGGGCTCTTGAAGACCTTGTACTTGTGGGCCTTCTCTTGGTCTTCCAGCGACGGGAAGATGAGCGGACTGTTTCCTGCCTTGGGATCCTCCAGGTCATTGACGACGATGTCTTGAGCATCCGGGACCGGCGAGACGTACCAGATGAAGTCCGCGAGCTGCGCCGCGACCTTCGGGTCGTAGACGAAGTTCATGAACGAGATCGCATCCACGGGATGCTCCGCGTGAAGCGGTATGGCCATGTTGTCGGTCCACAGGATTCCGCCCTCCTGCGGAAGGACGAACTTCAGCTCGGAGAACCCGCGGCCTCCATAGCTCTTGGGCGCAGAGGAGATGAAAATGTCTCCGGACCACGCCTGTGAGATGACGGTGTCGCCGTTCTCCAGCGCATTGATGTAGCTCTGGTCGTAGTAGTTCCGAACGATGCCGTCGTCACGCTGCTTCGTCAGGACTTGCGCGGCCTGCCTCCACTGGTCCGGCGTCGACTTCTGAATGTCGAATCCCATGTTGACCAGCGCCGGGCACGGCAGATCCTGGTTGTTGGAGAACATCCCCACCTTGCCCTTGTAGGCCGGGTTCAGGAGATCCTTGAAACTGGTCGGCGGCGTCTTGACCACCTTCGAGTTGTAGGCGATGCCCGTGAACCCCGACTGCCATGCGACGGTGAACCGGTTTCCGGGGTCGTAGTCAGGGTTTTTCACGCCCGGGCTCGCGTAACGCTGGAAGTTCGGGAGGAGCTTGTGATCGAGCGGGGTCAGGAATCCCAGCTTGATCATCCGCTCGATCGGCCCGCCATTGGTGATGACGATGAGGTCGTAGCCGGTTGCCTGTCCCGCCTGGAGCGAGGGGATGATTTTCGCCAGGAACGGGTTGTTGTCGTTGATGACGGTCTTG
>DASVPT010000186.1:0-7331 GCA_036389535.1 Actinomycetota bacterium | reverse complement strand
CGGAACCCACTTTGCCGTTACCACCGAGTGGACCGTGGCGCTGGCCGAAGAGCTCTGCCGCCGCTTCCGGCTGGAACAGGTTCGGTTCACGAATTCCGGGACCGAGGCCACGATGGACGCCATTCGGATCGCCCGGGCCGCCACCGGCCGCGACACCATCCTGAAGATCGAAGGCTCGTATCACGGGCACCACGACGCGGTTCTGTTTTCGGTGGTTCCCGAGGCCGACGTCCTGGGATTGAGACAGACCACGTCCGGAGAGTCGATGGAGACCGGCGGGGAGGTCTACCGAACCATCCCGACGTCGAAGGGCGTTCCGGCCAACACCGCGGAGCACACGTTAATCGTTCCGTTCAATAACGCCGCGGCGTTAGAGCGCGTGTTGAGCGAGCGGTCCGGCGAGATCGCCGCGCTGATCCTCGAGCCGGTGATGATGAACATCGGCATCGTCCTTCCCGAGCCGGGATATCTCGAGGCGGTCCGTGACCTTTGCACCCGCCACGGCGTCGTGCTGATCTTCGACGAGGTGAAGTCCGGAGCGACCATCGCCCCCGGTGGTGCGATCGAGCGGTTCGGCGTCGACCCGGACCTGGCCTGCTTCGCCAAGGCGATCGGCGGCGGGACCACCATCGGGGCGTTCGGGGGCAAGGCGTCCGTCATGGAGGTGGTGGGGCAGGGAGCCGCGCAGCAGGGCACGTTCAACGGAAATCCGCTGTCGTGCCGCGCCGGTCTGGCCGCGCTCACCGAGGTGCTGACCCCCGATGCGTACGCCCATCTCGAAAAGTTGGGGACGCTGCTCGCCGAAGGGTGCCGCTCCGCCATCGACGAGAACGGGCTCCCGGCACACACCGTGGACCTCGGAGCGAAGGGTTGCGTCTCGTATCGATCCGCGCCGCTTCGGGACTACCGCGACTTCCTGGAGTGCAACCCGGACCTGTTCGCCGCTTCGTGGGCGTGGCTCCTGAACCGGGGGATCTTCATGACCCCGGGCGACGAGGAGCAGTGGACGCTGAGCGTCCAGCATTCGGAGGACGACATCCGGGCGTACGTCGACGCGTTCGGCGAGTTCTGCGGCGAGGTTGGATCCGGCGCCTAGGGCGCCTCGCGGACCCCTTCGTTTCGCTGAAGATCCGTCCCGACAACGGTCGTCCCGATGGCCCGCGCTACCAATACGGGTTCCTCCAGGATGTCGGCCGCGGATTCGCCGATGTCCTGTCTCGTTGAGATGACCTTTCGGGCCTCCGCCTCGAAGGTCCTGGACGTTCGACCCTCCCGAATGACCCTCGCCCTGCATTCGAGGAAATCGCCCGGACGAACCGGAGCCAGGAATTCGACCTGCTCATAGGCGCGCAGCAGCCCTTCGTCCCCGTCTCGGCGCACCGTGAGCTCGGTGGCGAGATCGCCGAAGAGCTCCATGACGAAGGCTCCGGCGGCGATGGTCCCGTAATGGGCGTCCTCGGATCCAACCCGCAGACGCAAGAACGCTTCGATCGGCTCCTTCATCCCGTGTCTCCCTTCTCCGAGGTGTGTCGGCCCATGATGACGAGCGCGTCGGCCGCCGCCACTCCGGACCGCCAGACGAACAGCGGATTCACGTCCACTTCGTCGATCTCGGGATGGTCCACCGCCAGCCGAGAGAGCCCCGCCATCACATCGTGAACAAGCCGGCGGTCGGCGCCGGTCGCGTCGAGCAAACGGCCCGCCATGGATTCGTTGGGCATCTCCTCGAGGTCTTCCTTCGAGACGGGACACATTCGAGTCGAGACATCGGCCAGGGCCTCGGTGAGGGTTCCTCCCAGTCCGAGGACGACCACCGGCCCGAAAAGCGGGTCTCGCCGCATCCCACAGATAAGCTCCACGCCCGACGCCATGGCTTCGACCAGGACGCCTCGCGCCGGTGTCCCGACCTCTGCAGCCCGAGCGGTGAGCTGCTCGAAGGCTTCCCGAGCCGCCGTCGCGTTGGGGACACCGACCCGAACCAGTCCCTGCGCCGCCTTGTGGGCGACGCCCGCCGCGTCGGCCTTGACCACCACGGGAAAGCCGAGGCGGCTCGCCGCGTCGGCGGCCTCTTCGGACGTCGCCGCGGCCTCCGCAGCGACCATCGGCACGCCGTACGCGGAAAGGATCTCGCGGCTCATCCGCTCGGAGAGGACGGGCCCAGGCTCGGAGACGTCGAGTGGGACCGGCTCGGCCGAGCCAAGCGGCGTGCGTCGTTTCCATGATCGCCACCACCACGCGCTTCGGAGCGCCACCAGCGCCGGGCGGATCCCGTGGAGGAGCGGGATGCCCGAAGAACGAAGCAGCTCCCGAACGGATTCGGCCGCCGGCCCGGTGGCCGGGAGCGTGAAGAACACGCGCAGCTTGTCCGGGCCGCCGCTCGCCGCGATCAGCGCGTTCGAGGCCGCCACGCCGAGCTCGACTTCGTTCTCGCCCGCCCACGGGGTCACCTTGTCGAGCGCAACGGCCAGGATGTCGACGACTTCCTCGGCGGCGGCGCTCAGGATCTCCGCGTACAACCGGGTGTAGTCGGGGTCGACGCCCCAGGGATCGATGGGATTTCCGACGTAGGAGAAATTCGGCCAAAGCGAACGAAGGCGCTCCGCCAGCTTGGGCGATGGCGGTGGAAGCTCGAACCCGAGCCGGCGCGCGTGGTCCGCGACGAGGTTCCCCTCGCCCCCTGAGTCCGTGACCACGAACAACCGAGGGCCCGCGGGGAGCCGGCCATGACCGAGTGTCTCGGCCACCTCGAAGAGCTCGTCGAGGTCGTCGACTCCGATCGCTCCGAGCTGGCGCAGGACGCCCGTCACCACCTCCTCGGCGCCCGCCAGCGTCCCGGAGTGGGCTCCGACGGAGCTGGCCGCTTCTCCCGAGCGGCCGGCGTGCAGAACGGCGAGCGGTTTTCCGGCCTCCCTGAGGGCTCTGGCCCCGGCGATGAAGCCGGCCGCATCGCGGAAGCCCTCGATGAACAGGACGACTGAGTTCGTGGTCTCGTCGTCCGCGAAATGATGCAGATACTCACCCACGGTCGTGCCGACCTCGGTCCCACACGAGATGAGCGCGGAGAACCCGATCCGCGGACCCATGTTGACGGCCGCTTCCACCACGGAACCGCTCTGCGAGATCAGCGCGACACGACCGGGCACGACGGTCGGGGGGATGGTTCCGATGTAGAGCGCCGAACGGCGCGGCGGTGAGATGACCCCCATACAGTTCGGCCCGCACACCGCCATCCCGCGTTCGCGTGCAACCGTGGCGATGGCCCGTTGCGCCTTGAGCGATTCGGGTCCCGTCTCGGTGAACCCGCCACCCGGAACGACGGCGGCTCGCACGCCCACGTCGGCGGCGGCCCGAAGCACTTCCGGGACCAGGTCGATTCGGACGGCCGCTGCGACCGCTTCGGGGACAGCCGGCAGGGCATCGATGGAGGGATAACTCCGCCATCCCAGGACCTCGTCGTACTTCGGGTTGATCGGGTACACCTCACCGCCGTACCCGAGCACACGAAGGTTCTCGCAGAGCACCCGTCCGACGTAGGAGGTGGGGGAGGCTCCGACGACCGCGATGGAAGACGGCGAGAGCAGGGCGTCGATGGTCGAGCGAGGGCCCAAATCCGTTGAAATCGCCTGGTTCAGGCGCGTAGTGTACGGCACGTAGTCCTTTTTAGGGCCACCCGGCGATCCGGATCACGCCCCGGCAAGGACGGAAAGGGGTTGTGCATGCTGCGCCGAATCGCCATCCTGTCCGCCACCGGTTCGCTCGTTCTGGGCCTTGTCACCGCTCCCGCCAGAAGCGACTCCGACACCACGCCGGCCAAAACCACCGTCAACCGAACCATCCGGGACCTCAATCAGGACAACCTGTTGGAGTACGCGCCCGGAGAGCCCTACAAGCTGATCAACGCTCCGAGCGGCTTCAAGCCGCCCAAGAGCTCGATCATCAACTTCCTCCAGCTGACCGACTTCCAGATGATCGACGAAGAATCGCCCGCCCGTGTCGAGTTCCTCGACCAGACCCAGCGCGGTCCGGTCAATCAGCTCTCCGCGGCCTATCGGCCCCAGGAGTCGCTCGCGGCTCAGGTGACCGAGGCGATGGTCCGGGCCGTTCGCGGCGCCGGTTCGCCGATCACGGGCAAGCGGCTGAAGCTCACCATGCTGACCGGCGACAACGCCGACAACCAGCAGTTCAATGAGACCCGTTGGTTCATCGACATCATGGACGGCGGCCACGCGGTCGATCCCAACTCCGGGATACCGACGCAGACGTGCCCGGCGACGCAGGGAACGGTGTTCAACGGAGTGCGCGCCGGCGGCGTCAGCAATTCGCCTGACGACGGGTACTACGAGCCGGACAGCTCGGCGCAGAACACCGACGGCGACGGGTACTCGCCCAACCGGACGCAAAACCAACAGGAGACCGGACGCGACGTCACGGTCCGGGACTTTCCCGGCCTATTGGAGACGGCGAACAGCCCCTTCATCTCCCGCGGGCTGGGGATGCCGTGGTATTCGGCGTTCGGCAACCACGACGCCCTCGTTCAGGGCAACAGCCACGAGGCGTACACAGGCCCCTTTGGTCCTGTGAGCGAAACGTGGTCCGCGCCGGAGAACGTCTCGTTCCACGAGATCGCCACGCAATGCGACAAGGCGTCGAACCTGGCAGCGAACCAGATCCTCCGCGACCCGAGCGATCCGACCGCCAACCCCCAGTTCGTTACGGTTCCTCCGGACGTTCGCCGGTGCTTCCTGACGAAGGACACGCCGCCGACTCCACCGCCGGTTCCGACCAGTCCGTGCAACACGTCGAGCTGGATCAACGAGCACTTCAACACCAACGGCACGCCCGTCGGGCACGGATTCGCCAACCGCCCGGCGGAGGCCATTGCCAACCACGACGGGTACTACGCGTTCACGCCGCGAAAGGGCCTCCGGTTCATCGTTCTGGACACCATCACCGACGAGTGCGGCGCGCCCGTGGCGGGTCTCTGTTCAGAGGGATCCGTGGACGACGCGCAGTTCCAGTGGTTGCAGACCGAGATCGAGGCCGCCGAGACGGCGAAGCAATATGTCGTCGTCTTCTCACACCACACCTTGCGAACCATCAGGTGGCCGACGGCCGATGCGAGCGAGCAACCGGTTCACTACGGGCAGATCACCGACCCGACCAACCCGGCGAACCCGCAAAACCCGGTGGGTGCGATGACGCTGGAGGAGCTGTTCTGCCTCCACCGAAACGTCATCGCCCACGTCGCGGGACACGAGCATCAGAACTACATCTGGCACTACCACTGCAACACGCACCACATCAAGGGCGCGCCTGAGGGGCAAGAGGACGCAACGGGCCCGGGGGACTTCTGGCACATCTCGACCGCGGCGCACATCGACTGGCCGCAGCAGTCCCGCATGATCGAGCTGATCGACAACGGAAAGCTGGTGCGAAACCGAAGGACGATGTCTCTGGTGCTGACGATCCTCGACCACGCCGGACCGGCCAGACCGCCAACGGTGGGACAGGGAGACGAGGTCCTGCGGCTTGCCTCAATTGCGCGAGAGCTCTCGTACAACGACTACCAGGTCGTCGCCCAGACTCCGACCGGCGTAAAGAGCACCACGGCGGACCGGGCCGCGAGAGGAAAGCGGATCGATCGCAACGTGATCATCGTCCTGGACCGCCCGTGGCTCTATCCATCGAACACGGGAACCGGCGGCGACGGCAACGACGACTGAAATCCGCGGCTGAGAGCTCAGAAGCGGCTCTCGGCGGGCGCCCGTTTCGTGGACGTTCTTGCATCACGCGGTTTTTCATTCATCCTCGTTTGTGGGCCAGCCGATACACCAATCAGAGCCTTTTGCCATGAGCGACGTGGACGACTACGACCGGTACTGCTGGCGGTGCGGCGCCTCGGCCCACGCCGATCTCAAGGGGCGGGTCCTGTGCGGGAGCTGCCGATTCTGGATCGCGGTCGGGCCCATTCCCGGGTCTGGGAACCGGCATCCCATGGAGTGGTACCTCACGCACTGCTGGCATTGCGAGGAGGCCGAGGTTTCGGCGCACGACGACCTCGGCCTGTGTTCGGCGTGCGTCGACACCATCGCCCGCGCCAGGCCGCGGGCCTCGTAGCTAACTACCGCGCTGACCCCGGGGTTCCTTCCACGGTCGGGCCGGGTCTCGCCTCGTCGCCGCCCTGGATCTCTGCCCGTGGTGCGGGAAGCTCGTGGCGCCCACCGAACAACCCGATCCACAGGAACGACGTGTTGACGATGAGCCCCGGAAGGATGCCGTGGAACGTCTCGATCCAACGGCCCACTTCCTCCACGTCCTGTTCGTTCAGCCCGAGGTCCGCGGCACTCGATGGTGAGATATCGACGCGAGAGGGGAGGCCGAGGGCGACGTGCTCGGCGACCCAGTCAACGGTGACGGACGCTCGAAACCACGCCTCGTTGCCGACGAACGACCGCAGATCGGCCCACGCATCCCTCAGGTAGTCCGGCCACTTCGCCAACACTCGATAGTCGTCATTTGGAGCGGGGAGGTCCATCACGTCGATCATCTCGGTGAAAACCTCCTTCACGCCGCGGTCCGAGCCGAAGGTCGGGTCGCCCTGCCAACGAGGGACTCCTCGCTCCGCCTCGGTTGCCTCCCGTGCTCCGCCGGCGGGTTGCCCCTTCCATGAGCGGCGAAGGGCGCAGATCAGGATCAGCGTCTTGGGGTTCACGTCCAGGAATGGCCCGAGCTCGTCCACGGCGCGCGCAAGGTCGTCGCCCAGGAACGGCCGGTGGTCCGCCACTTTCTGGGCCTCTCCGACCCGCTCGATGGCGAGGGCCCGAATACCGTCGGCGGCCTCGAGGAAACCCTGATCGACGGCGGGTTGGAGCTGGTTCCAGACGGCGGTTAGGAAGCTCGGTTTCGTTGCGAACCTGCGCCACACGGAACTGACCACGTTGGTTCGAAGGACGTCCTTGATCTCTCCGTAGACCTTCTGGACGTCCGCGGAAGCCCGTCCTTCATCCACCTCGTCGAGCTTCACGTCTCGTCGCCTTGCTTCGGCCATGACAACCTCCTCGTGCGTCTCTGGGCTGAGCTTTCCCTTCGCCGCCGCCGAATCAACCTGCCTCGTGAGGCCTCCGCCGACCCCTCGGCCCCCGTCCGGCTAGATGGCCCGGACGAAGAAGAACGAGATGGCGATGATCAGGTACGCCCCGATGAGCTGGGCGCCCTCGAGCCAGTTGCTCCGGCCGTCGCTGGAAATGAGCGCCATCAGCAACGTCGAGAGACCGACGGCGGCGACCTCGAACGTGCTGAAGACGAAATCCATGGGGTGGCCCACCGCCAGG
>DASVPT010000185.1:0-10217 GCA_036389535.1 Actinomycetota bacterium | reverse complement strand
TCCTTCGAGGGACCACCCAACTCCTTTCCAGGTTGACCCATTACGCCTCGCTCGCCCTCGCCCCGAGCCCAGCCGAAACGGCGATCGCCCGGGTCGAGCTGGTGAACCTCGGCACGCCGACGCTCCTGCTGGTCGTGTTCGACACGGGGCAGGTCGAACAGCGCCGGCTCGAGCTTCCCGGCATCTCCCCGGCGGAGATCGAGGACGTCTCGCGGACGGCGATCGAGCCGGTCGGCGGGAGGGCGCTCACCGCCGCTCGCGGCCACCTCGCCGAGAGAGCGAAGACGACGTCGGGCAACGAACGTCTGATCCTCGACCGCGTCGTGGATGCCCTGGATTCCATCGGAGCCGCGGGGGAGAGCGGGCACGTCTTCGTCGGCGGCGTGGCCAACATCGCCGCCCAGGAGGTCTTCGAACGCCGGGAGACGCTCCTTCACATCTATCAAGCGTTGGAACGAGAGTCGGCCATTCTCCGGGTCCTGCGACAGGCCGCGCTGACGCCGCCGGTCACCGTGATGATCGGCCGGGAAAATCCCCTTCCGGAAATGTGGGAGGCGAGTGTCGTGGCAGCCCCATTCTTCGGCGCGCACGGCGCAATCGGGACCATTGGCGTGGTCGGACCGACCAGGATGGATTATTCGGCCGCCATCTCCGCGGTTCGCGAGGTAGCCGACCGGCTCTCTTCCGCGGCCGATTCCCTCCCCACGTAACCGCCGCCGGGCGGAGGCAGAAGCAGAGCAAGTGACCGGTACACTCCCTTTCAATGGCCCAGGTACCTGACCTTTACGGCGTGCTGGGCGTTTCGAGAGGCGCCAGCGACGAGGACATCAAAAGGGCGTATCGAAAGCTCGCCCGAGAGCTTCATCCCGACGTCAACAAGGATCCGGAAGCCGAGCGGCGATTCAAGGAGATCACCGCGGCGTACCAGACGCTTTCCGATCCGGCTCGCAGGCGCCAGTACGACCTGTTCGGAGCGACCGGAGGCGCGGCTTCCGGCGGTGACGTTTTTCCGTTTGGCGACATGGGCGACCTGTTTGACGTCTTCTTCGGCGGCGGGTTCGGCGGCCGGACTCGGTCTGCCCGGCGCCGGACTCGAGTGCGTCGCGGCGACGATGTCTTCGTCCATCTCACGCTGACGTTCGAGGAGGCGGTGTTCGGAACGCAGAAGGAGGTTGAGGTCGACAGCCTGGAGGGGTGCACGCGATGCGCCGGGACGGGATGCGAACCGGGAACCCATCCGTCTCGCTGCCGAACGTGCGGAGGCAGCGGCGAAGTCCAGGACGTCTCCAGAAGCGTCTTCGGGACCGTGATGACGGCCAGAACCTGCACCGTCTGCGAGGGAACCGGAGAAGAGATCGCTGCCCCATGCGTCGAATGCAGAGGCGAGGGAAGGGTCTCCCGCCGCCAGACGATCAACGTTGAGATCCCCGCCGGTGTCTCCGATGGCATGGACCTCCGGGTGGCAGGGGGCGGACAGGAGGGCCGGCACGGTGGCGGTGCTGGAGACCTCTATGTCTCGTTGCGCGTTGCCCCGCACCCAGTGTTCGAGCGCCGAGGCCAGGATCTGGTCTGCTCGCTCCCGGTGCCGATGACGCTTGCCGCGCTGGGAACGGAGCTGGAGGTCCCAACCCTGGAGGGCCAGGAGCGGGTCGATCTCGAGCCGGGGACGCCGTCCGGGACGGTGATCCGGTTGCGCGGCAAGGGAGTCCCGCGGTTGGGCGGCCGGGGTCGCGGCGACCTCTTCGTGAACGTCGTCGTGGAGAACCCGCCCCCCAGGAGCAAGGAGGAGCGGGCCCTGCTGGAGCGGCTCGCCGAGCTTCGGGGTGACCGCCTCGATGGATCGAGCGGGCTGCTCGGAAAGCTTCGCAAGCTCCAGGAAAAATGAGGACGTCGCTCGTCGCGACGGAGGTATAGATCAGCGCTCCGCGGTTCTTCGTCGCCGGCCTTGATGTGGGCCCGGTCGAACTCTCTCCCGAGGACGCTGTCCATGCCCTTCGGGCCCTTCGGCTGCGTCCGGGCGAGGCCGTGAGCGTCGCCGACGGCTCCGGCCGCGTCGGCACCGGTACCTTCGCGGGAGAGCGGAATGGAGCGGCCGTCGTCGACGTGGATGAGGTCAGCGAGGTGGCCCGCCCGCAGCCTCGCGTGACCGTGGTTCTCGCTCCCCCAAAGGGCGAACGACTGAGATGGGCGATCCAGAAGCTCTCGGAGCTCGGGGTTGCCCGAACCGTTCTGGTCGAAGCCGAGCGATCGGTGCGGGCGCTGCCGGCGGATCGCGGGGATCGCGCGCTGAACCGTCTCCGCGCGACGGCGCGAGAGGCGGCCATGCAGTCGCGGCAGGCGTTCATCATGGAGATCGGTCGCACGGAATCCATTCGTGGATTCATCAAGGAGTCGGACGGCTCGGCGATCCTGCTGTGGGAGCTCGCGCGAGCCCCCCTTCGAATGTGTTTGCCCCCGAACGCCGATCACGTCAGCCTCATCGTCGGACCCGAGGGCGGATTCAGCGAGCATGAGGTTGACGAAGCGCGCGAGGCCGGCGCGGCGATCGCATCGGTCGGCCCGAACATCCTCCGAACGGAGACGGCGGCCGTAGCCGCCGCCGCGGTCACGTTGGCCCACTACGGCCGTCTCGGATAGATTCGGGCCCATGGCGCAAGCGAGCGATTGTCTGTTCTGCCGCATGGTCCGGGAAGAGGTTCCCGCCGACGTGGTGCACGCCACCGACAACGTCCTGGCGTTCCGGGACATCAATCCGCAGGCACCCACCCACATTCTCCTGATCCCGAAAGAGCACATCGATTCGGCGGCCTCGCTGGAGGACGGTCACGGAAGCCTTCTCGCCGAGATCATGCAGGCCGCCACGCACCTGGCCGAAGCGGAGGGCGTCGACCGTTCGGGCTGGCGGTTGGTTACGAACGTCGGGCCCGACGCCGGACAAAGCGTGCTGCATCTCCATTTCCACCTGCTCGGAGGACGTGGGCTGGGCTGGCCGCCGGGGTGACTCGCCTATAATCATCGGAGAGTCAAACGGGTCGCGGTCACGCGGCCCTCTTTTGCAACAGCACCGAGGTAGAGATCCTTTTGGCGAAAGCCCTCACACAAGTCAAGATCCTGGTCCCGGGAAATCAACCGATGGTCACGCTGCTTGGGCAGCGCGACGAGCTTTTGAAGCTCGTGGAATCGGCGTTCGATTCCGAGATCCACGTTCGCGGCAATGAGATCACCATCACCGGCGAGGAGCAGGACGCCGAACGCGTCGCGCTGCTGTTCGAGGAGCTCCTCGAGATCCTGGCCCAGGGTCACACCCTCACCACGGAGTCCGTCGGGAAGACCATCGACATGATCAAGGAAGACCAGGCCCGTCCCTCTCAGGTGCTCGGTGACGTCCTGCTGGCCACCAGAGGGCGAACCATCGCACCGAAGACCCTCGGGCAGAAGCGATACGTCGACGCCATTCGTCACAACACCGTCACCTTCGCCATCGGACCGGCCGGCACGGGAAAGACGTATCTCGCCGTGGCGGCGGCCGTGAAGGCGCTCCAGGATCGAGAGGTCGGACGAATCATCCTGGCCCGGCCCGCTGTAGAGGCGGGAGAGCGGCTGGGGTTCCTGCCCGGAACGCTCTACGAAAAGATCGACCCGTACATGAAGCCGCTCTACGACGCCCTCTACGACATGATGGACGCGGAAGCGACGCAGCGGCTGGTGGGACGAGCGACCATCGAGGTCGCCCCGCTCGCGTACCTCCGCGGGCGCACGCTCAACAACTCGTTCATCATCTTGGACGAAGCGCAGAACACGACGCCGGAGCAGATGAAGATGTTCTTGACCCGCCTCGGATTTGGTTCGAAGGTGGTGGTGAACGGGGATATCACGCAAATCGACCTTCCGTCGGGAAACCGCTCCGGCCTCGTCGTCGTGGAGGAGATCCTCACCGGCATCGAGGGGATTCAGTTCATCCGCCTGGGCGCGCGCGATGTCGTGCGGCACCGCATCGTCCAGGACATCGTGGAGGCGTACCGGACGCACGGCGAGCGCAGCGGCGAGCCTCGCTGAGCCGCAGCCGGCGATGAGCGAATCACCCGTCCCGAAACGCCCCGCCTCCGGTGGGAGGCCTCGCGTTCTGGTTTCGAACCGTCAGGATCTGCCTGTGGACGAGTCCGCGCTGGCCGACCTGGCGGCGCGAACGCTGGAGGCCGAGCGCCGTAACGCTGAGCTATCCCTGTCCTTCGTTACTACCGAGGAGATGACCGAGCTCCACGAGCGGTACACCGGAGAGGGGGGGCCCACCGACGTCCTCTCGTTCTCCCTCGACGAGGACGAGCTCCTGGGCGACGTGGTGGTGTGTCCCACGGAGGCGGCGCGGAACAATCCAACGGACCTTGAGGGCGAGCTGCGGCTCCTTGTCGTCCATGGCGTCCTTCACCTGCTCGGCCACGATCACGAGGATGAGCAGGACCGGCGGCTGATGTGGGACAAACAGGAAGCCTATTCGGGGATGCGACCTCGATGACGTTCGTCGCGGCCTGGACGGCGACCGACACATGGGAGGTCGTCGCGGTCGCCGCGCTCATCGGCGTCGCTGCCGTCCTCGCGGTCGCCGAGATCACCATCAGCCGGGTCGGCCGGATACGCGCGCTGCGGTTCGAGGAAGAAGGCCGACGGGGAGCGAAGGCGCTGGTTCGCGTGGTGGAGAATCCGGCGCAATACCTGAACGTCGTGCTGTTGCTAACGCTGCTGGTGCTTCTCGGCGCGAACACCCTCGCCGGGATCGTGGCTCAGCGACATATCGAACGATTCGCCGAGCTCGCATCGACCGGCGTCATGACCATCCTGCTGTTCGTTTTCGCCGAAGTGACCCCGAAGACGAGAGCCATTCAGTTCACCGATCGGTACGCGCTGACGCTGGCGCCGTTCATCATCGGGCTCGGAACGGCGGTGGGACCGTTGGCCCGGCTCCTGATCAAAGTGGCGAACTGGATCCTGCCGGGAAAGGGCCTGCCCCAGGGGCCGTTCGTGACCGAGCAGGAGATCAAGGCAATGGCCGAGGTCGCGTCCGAAGAGGACGTTATCGAAGAGGAGGAGAAGGAGCTCATCCACTCCATCTTCGAGTTCGGCGACACGATCGTTCGGGAGGTCATGGTGCCGCGTCCCGACATGGTCACCGCGCCGGTGTCGAGCGAGATGCGGGAGATCCTCGATCTCCTGCTTCGTCACGGCTACTCGCGGATCCCGCTGTACAAGGAGAACGTCGACGACATCGTTGGCGTTGCGTACGCGAAGGACCTTCTTCGTCACCTGCATGCGGGCAAGGGAGACGTCCCCTTGGAGAAAGTGATGCGCGAGGCCTTCTTCGTCCCGGAGACGAAGAAGGTTTCGGAGCTCTTGCGGGATATGCAGGTGCGACAGATCCACATCGCCATCGTGCTCGACGAGTACGGTTCCACCGTTGGGCTCGTCACCATCGAGGATCTCCTCGAGGAGCTGGTCGGTGAGATCGCCGACGAGTACGACCGCGAGGAGCCGCAGATCGAGCCGCTCGACGACCGCACGTATCGAGTGAACGGGCGCATCTCCATCGACGAGGTCAACGAGCTTCTCGACGCCCAGCTTCCGCACGAGGAGTGGGACACGGTTGCCGGCCTCATGTATGGGCTCCTCGGCGCGGTTCCGACTCAGGGAGAGCGGGTCTCGTTCGACAACCTGACCTTCACGGCGGAGAAGGTGCAGGGCAGAAGGATCGCGAAGGTTCTCATCACCAGGCCGGAGCAAGAAGCCGAACCGGTCGCACCCTAGGCCGGGCCATCGGTGACGTTCCGCTCGGGATTCGTCGCGGTCGTTGGCCGCCCCAACGTCGGAAAGTCGAGCCTGATCAACGCGCTGGTGGGGCAGAAGGTCAGCATCGTCTCGGACAAACCCCAGACCACCCGGCTTCCGATTCGCGGAGTGCTGAACGGCCCCGAATTCCAGATCGTCTTCACGGACACTCCCGGGTACCACAAACCCCGGACCCTCCTCGGCGAACGGCTGAACCAGCGGGTCGCTGATGCGGTCGGGGACGTGGACGAGGTTCTCTTGGTCGTCGACGCCGCCGCTGGGGTCGGGCGGGGCGACGCGTTCGTCTCGGCGCACCACGTGGCCGCGCACCGCGGATCGAAAGTGTGCGCGGTGAACAAGATCGACGGGGTTCGCCGTCACGGCGAGGTTCCGCAGCTGGCCGCGGCGGCGGCGCTCGCCGAGTTCGATCACGTCGTCCCGGTATCGGCAAAAACGGGACAGGGGCTGGACGCCCTCCGCGATGCCCTCCTGGAAGGTTTGCCGGTGGGGGAGCCGCTCTACCCGCTGGACCAGAACACGGACCAGTCGGTTGAGACCCGGATCGGCGAGATCATTCGAGAGAAGGCGCTGGCAGTGACCAGAGAGGAGGTCCCGCACTCGATCGCCGTCGTGATCGAGGATCTCGAGCGGGATGCGGACGCCGGGTTGGTACGCGTCTCGGCGCACTTCTTCGTGGAGCGGGACTCCCAGAAGGGGATCGTGATCGGAAAGGGCGGCGCGACGCTGAAGGAGATCGGAACCCACGCCCGAACCGAGATCGAGGCGTTACTCGGCGCGCGAGTCTTCCTGGACCTACGGGTCAAGGTCCAGAAGGAATGGCAGCGGGACCCTCAGGCGCTGACCCGCCTCGGTCTTTAGAGGACCCCCTGTGGAGATTTGGTCGCGCGGTCTTCTTCGCTAACCGGCTCGTCACGATGCCGGGGGTACGATTCCTCACACCATGCCGCTCTACAAGGAACAGGGGATCGTCCTTCGCTCGGTGAAGCTCGGCGAGGCCGACAAGATCCTCACCATCCTCACCCAGGGATCCGGAAAGGTCCGCGCCGTGGCCAAGGGCATCCGGCGGACCATGAGCAAGTTCGGCGGGCGACTCGAGCCGCTCACCCACGCCTCCCTCATGCTGTACCGAGGAAGGAACCTCGACACCGTCACGCAGTGCGAGATCGTTCATCCCTTCCGCCGGGTCAGAAGCGAGTTCGAGCGCATCGCGGCGGCGGAGACCATGGCCGAGGCGGTGGACAAGGTGGCCGAGGAGCACGAGCGAAACGTCCGGCTGTTCCTTTTATTGCTGTCCGGGCTGCGCTCCCTGGAGTTGGGCCCCCGCGATCCTGCCGCCGTCGCCGAAAGCTTTCTGCTGAAGCTTCTGTCGCTGTCCGGATTCCACCCGAGCCTCTCCGCGTGCGCCGCCTGCGGCACGCCCGGCCCCCATCCGTGGTTCGCTGCCTCGCAGGGTGGCGTGGTCTGCGGCAATTGCGCCGACAACGACGCGGGTCGAACCTCCGAGCCCGCGCTTCGGTGGCTGGACTCGCTGGCCAAGGCCGACCTCGCCGGAGCGGGTGAGATGACGCCGCACGAGATGATTCGCCGCGAGGGCCGCGCCATCCTCTACGGCTACGCCGAGTACCACCTGGAGCGGCGGATGCGAAGCTTCGCGCTGCTCGCCCGCCACGGATGAGCTATCTCTCCGACCTCGACCGGACGCGGCTCCCGCGCCACGTGGCCATCGTCATGGACGGCAACGGACGATGGGCCAAGCAGCGAGGGCTTCCCAGGACGGAGGGCCATAAAGCGGGTGAGGAGGCCCTCTACGACGTGGTGGAGGGAGCGTTGGAGGTTGGCCTCGAGTGGCTCACCGTCTATGCGTTCTCCACGGAGAACTGGAAGCGGCCGCCGTCGGAGGTCCGGTTCCTTCTCCAGTTCAACCGGACGCTTCTGCGAACTCGCCGCGACGACCTCCACAGCCGCGGAACGCGGATCCGCTTCCTCGGCCGCCGGGACGACTGGCGAATCCCCAAGGCGGTTCTCAAGGACATGGAGGACGCCGAAGCGCTCACCAGGAACAACCGCCGGCTGACGTTCACCATCGCCTTCAACTACGGAGGACGGACGGAGATCGTCGATGCCGTGAAGCAGCTTCTCGAGGAACGAGACCGCGGCCGCCTTCGCGGTGAGCGCCTCAAGCCGGAGTCGATCTCCCGCCGCCTCTACCGGCCCGACATGCCGGATCCCGACCTCCTCATTCGGACCGGCGGCGAGATGCGGATCTCGAACTTCCTCCTGTGGCAGGCGGCGTACGCGGAGCTGTGGTTCACGCCCATCTACTGGCCCGACTTCAGCCGTGAGCATCTGTACGAGGCCATCCGCGACTACCAGAAGCGTGACCGGCGGTTCGGCGCCGTCGACGACCGCTAGCCGCCTGTATCCTTTTCCGCACGCCAGCGACCGGAGCCACCGGCCGGGAAAGGAGTCCTTCGATGGCTGACCTCATGGACGCCATCACCTCCCTCGCCAAGCGCCGGGGAATCGTCTTTCCCTCCAGCGAGATCTACGGCGGCCTTCGCTCGTTCTGGGACTACGGACCGCTCGGCGTCGAGCTCAAAGCCAACGTCAAGCGAGCGTGGTGGCGGACGATGGTCCAGCTTCGAGACGACGTGGTCGGCCTCGACTCGTCGATCATCATGTCGCCCCGGGTGTGGGAGGCCAGCGGCCACCTCGAATCGTTCACCGACCCTCTGGTGGAGTGTCTGAACTGTCATCAGCGATTTCGGGCGGACCACCTGCCCAAATCGGGTGCCTGTCCAAATTGCGGAAACGACCGCTTCACCGACGCCCGGAACTTCAACCTCATGTTCAAGACGCACATGGGCCCGGTCGAGGAAGAAGGGGCCGCGGTGTACTTGAGGCCCGAAACGGCGCAGGGAATGTTCGTCGACTTCGTCACGGTTCAGCAGTCGTCGCGCAAGAAGATTCCGTTTGGCATCGCTCAGATCGGCAAGTCGTTTCGAAACGAGATCACCCCCGGCAACTTCATCTACCGAACCCGCGAGTTCGAGCAGATGGAGATGGAGTTCTTCGTCGAGCCGGGAACCGACGAGGAATGGCACGAGTACTGGATCAACCAGCGCGTCCAGTGGTACGTCGACCTGGGGATGCGAAAAGAGAACCTTCGGGTCCGTGAGCACGATCCCGAGGAGCTCTCGCACTACTCCAAGCGCACCGTCGACATCGAATACACGTTCCCGTTTACCGACTGGGGTGAGCTTGAGGGGATCGCCAATCGAACCGATTACGACTTGAGAGCGCATCAGGAGCGCTCGGGTCAGGACCTGACCTATTTCGACCAGGAGAAGGAGACGCGCTACCACCCGTTCGTGATCGAACCCGCAGCCGGTGTGGACCGGGCCACCCTGGCCTTCCTCATCGACGCCTATCGCGTGGAGGAAGCTCCCACGGCGAAGGGCGGGACCGAGCGCCGAACGATGCTGGCGCTCCACCCGGCGCTGGCTCCGAACAAGGTCGCCATCCTGCCGCTGTCGCGGCACGACGATCTGGTCCCGGACGGCAGAGCGGTCTTCGACCTGGTCAAGACGAACTGGATGTGCGATTACGACGACGCCGGGTCCATCGGCCGCCGCTACCGCCGCCAGGACGAGGTGGGGACGCCGTTCTGCGTGACCATCGACTTCGACACGCTCAAGGATCGCCAGGTCACAGTGCGCGAGCGCGACACCATGCGCCAGGACCGGCTTCCCATCGACGGCCTCGTTCCCTACCTTCGCGAGCGTCTGCCGTGAACCTCCCGCGGCAGTTGGCGGATCTGAAGGTCACTCCGCTCAAGCTTTTCGGAGTCGCGCTGGTTCTTATGGTCGCCGCGGCTGTGGCGGTGGCCTTCGGCCACTTCGCGGCCAGCCCGGTCGCCCCCTGGATCTCCATCGGGCTCTCCATTGGATCCGTGGCCTGCGCCGTCGGGTCACTCCTTGTTCCGGTCCGCCGCCCATGACGCGCCTCCGATGTGTTGCGGTCTTCGCAGCGCTGTCGGTCGTCTGTGGGGCCTGCACCCGGACTGTGGTCATCGGTGGGGCCTCGCCGACCCCGACTACGAGCTCGCCCTCGGCGTCGCCGAGCGCTTCGCCGGATACGTCCGATCAGCGACCGCCGTGCAAGAGACCGCCGAACCAGAAGAGCAAACCGAAGCGGTTCAAGAAGAAGCCCCTGCCCCAGGTCATCGCCGAGGTGGCGCATCAAGTGGAGCAGGTCCGCGGCCTGAAGTTCATCCGGCCGATCGCGCCGCGTGCGGTGAGCCGCGAGGAGATGGACCGACTCCTGAACGAAGGTCTGAACGAGGCCATTCCGAAGGGCGAAGCGAGGCGGACCGGTCT
>DASVPT010000184.1:0-4500 GCA_036389535.1 Actinomycetota bacterium | reverse complement strand
CGGTCGGAGGTGGCCGATCTCATGGAGGCGTTGAAGGCGAGCGTCGAGGCGGCGAAGACCCGAAAGGCGCCGGCTCGAAAAGCGAAGCGCCGAACCGGCTGAGGTCCTCCAGCAAACATCGACGCTGACGAGTCAAGCCTCGAGTGCGGGGAGCGGCGCGTCGTACGGACCGCGTCCCGTGAGCGCCGCGGCCGAGCACCTGGCCGCGAACTCAAGAGCCCCCTCCACCGGGTACCCCGCGCCTAGTGCGTACGTCAGCCCGGCGGCGAACGTGTCCCCCGTCCCGTACGAGTCGAGCAATCGGCCCGGAAGCGGCGCCGCCGGAAACCGGCCTCCTCGGCCTTCCACCGTTTCGTACCGTCCGCCGTCCTTCCCCTCGGTCCAGACCGCAAGGCGCGGCACCGGATCAAGATCTGAGGGTTCGAACCGCTCGCCGGCATCCTTCCCGCTTCCCACCACGGCATCCAGCAGAACACCGGACCCCTTCAAGACCGAAAGCGCCCTGGGCGTGCTCACCAGCACCCGAGCCCGCCGCGCCGCCTGGAGGGCGTCGACGTCACCGGCGGTGAAGTAGGCCGCGTCCACTCCATCGAGCTCGTCCCAGGGGAGCCGATCGTTCCCGTCCGGCCCCAACCGGTCTCCGATCACGGTGATGGTCCGCTCTCCGTCAGAGTCGATGAAGGTGAACCCCCGGCGCTGCTTGGTCGGGCGAAAAACAGCCTCCACGGTCACCCCGTAGCGGCCGGCCAGCTCCTCCTTCGCCCGCCGGCCGAGCTCACAGTCCCCCAGGGCCGTGAAAAAGAGGCATTCTCCCGCCAGGCGCCGCAGCTGAACCCCAGCCACGGCACCGCCTCCGCCCGGCGCCTCCCAGGTGTCCTGGGCGTGGATGATCTCGCCCTGGGCCGGTACGTGGTCCACCCGGGCGAACTCGATCCACTCCACGTGGCCGACTACCGCGAAGCGCACCCCTACAGGTTCGCACTACTATGGGCGCCCTGTGGAAAACCTGAGCACACTCAGCCGCCGCCTCGGCCAGGGCACCCTGCTCACGGACCCGGCCGTGGTCGCCGAGCGCGGCCGCGACCTCTCGCCCCTCACGCTTTTGCGCGTGGCGCGGGGTGAGCCGGCCGATTCCGCCATGGCCGTGGTGGTCCCGACCTCGACAGAGGAAGTGTCGACCACGCTGGCCTGGGCCACCGAGACCGGCACGGCCGTGGTCCCCAGAGGCGGCGGGTCCGGCGTCTGCGGCGGCGTCGGGGCCACCGAGGGCATGATCATCCTGGACCTCTCGGCCATGAATCGGATCATCGCCGTGGACGACGCGTCTCACGTTGTCCACGTCCAGGCCGGGATTCGAGGCGACATCCTGGAGGGCCATCTCCAGGAGTACGGCCTGACCGTCGGGCACTACCCCCAGTCGATCGCCATCTCGACCGTCGGCGGGTGGATCGCCACCTCTTCCGCGGGGCAGGCGTCGTCTGGCTACGGCTCCATCGAGGACATCCTCCTCGGCGCCACGGTGGTCCTCTCGGGCGGCGAGGTCGTTCGATTTCGCCCCATGCCTCGCTCCGCCGCCGGACCGGATCTCCGCCGTCTCATCATCGGGTCGGAGGGGACGCTGGGCGTCGTCACCGAGGCGTACCTGGCCTGTTCGCGCCGCCCCCGCGGATACGCGTGGGAGGGATTCGGGTTCGAATCGTTCGACGACTGCATGGCCGCCTTGAAGGACGTCATCAGGGCGAAGGTCGCGCCGTCGATCGTCAGGGGATACGACGAGGCCGACGCGGCCCTCCAATTCGGCCCGATCGTGCACGCCGGTGGAAGCGTCGCCATCGTCGGGTTCGCCCTGGACGGTCCGGGCCTGGATGACCGGAGGGCCGCGACGCGAACCCGACTCGCCGGCCACGGAGGCAAGGATCTCGGCGGCGGGTACGGCGAGCACTGGTTCGAGCACCGCAACGACTCGGCCAAGCTCTACCGGCAGATCATGGGCCGGGAGCGGCTGTTCGGCCAGGGCCTCGTGGTGGACACCATGGAAGTGGCCGCGCTCTGGCGCGACGTGCCGAAGCTCTACCGAGAGGTTCGGACGGCGCTGTCCCGCCAATCGCAGGCCGTCGGATGCCACCTTTCGCACGTGTACGAATCCGGATCGTCGCTGTACTTCACCTTCCTCATCCGCGGCTCCGACGACGTCGATGCCGAGGCGAAGTACACGCGAACGTGGGAGGAAGCCGTTCGCGCCTGCATCAAGGCCGGCGGCACCATGACGCACCACCACGGCGTCGGGAGGTTGAAGGCGCCATTCCTCTCGGAGGAGCTCGGTCAGGTCGGCGTGTCGGTTCTTCGCCGAATCAAGGACGCGCTGGATCCGCAGGGGATCCTCAATCCCGGGGCGCTCCTCCCAGAGCCGCGCTGGCCCTTCCGTCCATCGTCGTAAGGCGGGTTCGCCGAACCAGGACGTCCTCCTCGGTCATCGCCATCTCGCGGGACCGCGCCAATTCGAGCTCGACCCGTAATACCGGCAGTCCCTCAACCGCAGGTTCCGCCAGCGGCGGATCTTCGCGTATCGACGCGAGCGCGTCGCTCCAATCATCGCCGAACCGATAGACCAGCCGCCTTCCCACGTCCGGGGAGAGCCCGAGCGCCAAGGCCTCGGAAGCGGCTCTGGCCAGCGTCGCGTCCAGATCGGCGTGGAGTCCGATGGGAGTTTTCTTGGTTCGCGAGCGTTCGCCCTTACGAAGAGTCTTCGCGACCCGATCCACGAGGTCCTCCGCCATCGACCGGTACGTGGTCAGCTTGCCGCCAGTGATGGTGATCAAACCCGGGGGCGTCTCGTAGATCGCGTGTCGCCGTGACAGGTCCCGGGTGGTCGCCCTTCCCGAAGAGAGCAGCGGACGAAGCCCCGCCCATGTCGCCACGACGTCGTTCATGGTGACCGAGGGGAACGCGCGAATCACGGCCGCAAGGATGTAGTCGACGTCCTGATCCGTCGGAAGCGGATCCTCCAGATCTCCCCGGTGCTCCGTGTCGGTGGTACCGGCGTAGACCCGGCCCTCCCACGGAATGAGGAAGATGAGCCGGCGGTCGTGTGCAGCTGAGGGTATCCAGACACCCGCACGCGCCCCCACCGCTCCTTCGCGAAACACCAGGTGGACGCCCTTGCTTGGCCTGAGGCGCACCGGCTCCTCCGTCCCGAGCGCGTGGATCCGATCGGCCCACACTCCGGTGGCGTTGACCGTGACCCGCGCCCTGACCTCGAGCGTTTGGCCCGTTATTCGGTCGGTGACTCGGGCGCCGCGAATGGGTCCATCGCCGATCAGACTGGTGACCTCGGCATGGTTCGCCACATGAGCGCCGAAAGCGGCCGCGGTTCGGGCTACCTCCAGCGTCAGGCGCGCGTCGTCCGTGCGGCACTCGTGGTACACGAGCCCCTTCGCCGGTCTGCCCAGCCCCGGTACGGCGCGACTCATCTCGTCTTCGTCGACGGCGCGATGCCGCCCGATGTTTCGTCCGACCGCCAACCCGTCGTAGATGGTGAAGCCGGCGCGGAACCGAAGACGCCATGAGAGCTTCGGCATGGGCCCGTAGATCGGCACCGGCCGAACCAGGTGGGGCGCGATTCGGCGAAGGATCGCCCGCTCGCGAAGCGATTCCTGGACCAGGCCGAACTCGTAGTTCTCGAGATACCGAATCCCGCCGTGGATCAGGCGCGACGATCGCCCCGACGTCCCCGAGGCGAAGTCCTCCTTCTCCACCAGGCCGACGGTGAGGCCGCGCGACGCGGCGTCCAGGGCGATGCCCGAGCCCGTGATTCCGCCCCCGATCACCAGCACATCGAGCTCTGACGCGGACATGCGTTCGAGCGCGGAGCGGCGCGTTTCGGCGGAAAAGGCAAGCACGGAGCCGATGCTAGTTCGAGCTTGGATCGAACGCCGCGGCGGGGCCTAGCGCCGGGAGGGCGCTTCGTTCGCGACGACGCCCCACAGGCCGACCGTCGCCAGGATGTTGGTCATGCGCTCCATTCCCTCGGCGGCTTCGTGATCGTCCTCGTCGAGGATCTCGGCCATCCGATGGAGGAACGTGGTCGCCACGCACCACGATGCGCGGAACTCATAGGAGAGCGGATCGATCCCGACTTCCTCGGCCCATCGCCGAACGCCGGCGTGCATCTGGTCGAACTTCGCGACCCAGCTCGGGCCGAGGTTGTCGACCCACTCTCGCGCGTCGTCCACCGCGCGGTCGACCGGGCTTTTCTCGGCCACTTGTCCCCCTGACGGGAATTACAACCCTGTGATTCTTTCAGGTGGAACAGGGCCAAAGCAACAAGGGTCCGCGCCCGTTTTCCAGGCGCGGACCCTTGGGTCGGCGGTACGAACTGCGCGCTCTAGCGGTTGGGGATGTCGGCGCTGATGTCTGCGAGCACCGAGCTGCGGTCCCGCTCTACCGCGAGGTCTCCGATCGAGACGATCCCGACCGGACGACCACCCTCGACAACCGGAA
>DASVPT010000183.1:0-17038 GCA_036389535.1 Actinomycetota bacterium | reverse complement strand
GACGAAGTCGCCATCCTTAAAGTCCTTGAGGCTTTCCTCGATGGCGCGGACGAGCTCGTCCGGAGTCAGATCGTCCTGAGCGACCGGCTCGGTCTGGCTGTCGATCCCGTTCACACTCCTTTCCTGGCGCGGGCTCCTTCTCTCGAAGGGACCATCCGGAGGGGTGGGGCCTAGAAGAGAAGATTGAAGCGCACCCGGCGCGAATGAGCGAGTGTAATGTCGCGCTTGTTTTGCCGTCAATGGATGGCGGCTCGGATGACGCGGGCCTGGGTCAGTGGCCGGCCGGGACGGCCTCCGCCCAGTTCTTTCCCGAGCCGACGTCGGCCTTCAACGGCACCTGAAGCTCCCACGCCGTTTCCATCGCTTCCTTCACGAGCTTGGTGGCTCGATCGAGGTCCGCCTCCGCAACGTCGAAGACCAGTTCGTCATGAACCGTGAGCACCATGAGGCAATCGATTCCGGAAGCACGGAGGTCGCGATCGACGGCGATCATGGCGAGCTTCAAGATGTCGGCGGCGCCCCCCTGGATCGGCGCATTCAGCGCCATGCGGCGCCCCATGTCGCGGATCCGCGGGTTGGCTGCCTGGAGCTCCGGGAGATACCGGCGCCTCCCCAGGATGGTCTCGGTGAAACCCTCGGCGGCAGCTCGCGCCACCTGGCGGTCCAGGAAGTCTCTGATCTTCGGGAACCGCGCGAAGTAGGCCTCGATGAACTCGGAGGCTTCGTCCGGCGTGATCCCGAGACGGCTCGCCAGCCCGAACGCATTCATGCCGTACGCCAGTCCGTAGTTGACGACCTTGGCGCGGCGGCGAAGCTCCGGGTCCACCTGATCCAGCGGCAGGCCGAAAACGAGGGCCGCGGTCGCCGCGTGGATATCGGCCTCCGTGGCGAAGGCCTCGGCAAGGGCCTCGTCTCCCGACAGGTGGGCCAGGACCCGAAGCTCGATCTGTGAGTAATCCGCAACGAGCAGCACGCGAGACGAATCGCCCGGAACGAAGGCGCGCCGGATCTGGCGGCCGAGGTCGCCGCGGATCGGGATGTTCTGAAGGTTCGGATTCGTGCTGGACAGGCGCCCCGTCGCCGCCCCCACCTGGTTGTACGTGGTTTGGATTCGCCCTGTCCGTGGGTTGACCAACGGAGGGAGCGCATCGAGGTACGTCGATTTCAACTTGGCGAGCTCTCGATATTTGAGGAGCGAGTCGACGATGGGATGCTGATCGCGAATCTTCTCCAGCACGTCGGCGTCGGTCGAGAGCGCGCCCTTGGAGGTCTTCTTGAGCGGCGTGAGCCGAAGGTTCTCGTAGAGGATGGTGCGGAGCTGGGGCGGCGAGCCGATGTTGAAGGGGCCGTCGGCGTAGCGATAGATCTCTTCTTCCAGCGTGCGCATCTGATCGCCGATCGAGTCGGACATCTCCTTCAGGTACCCGACGTCGAGCCGCACGCCGATCGCCTGCATTCGGGCCAGCACGGCCGACAACGGCATCTCGACGTCTGAGAGGAGCGGCCCGAGTCCGGCACGGTCGATCCGCTCTTGGAGCACCGGCGCCAAGAGGCCGACCGCCGCCGCGGCGATGCCGGCACGCGATCCGGAGTCGTCCTCGAACAGCTGCCCCTCCGTCTCGGTCTCTTCCTGTGGGCCGATGTCGAGCCCCAGATAACGCTGGCAGAGCGCCTTGAGCGGGTAGTTGGCCTCGGCCGGGTCCAGCAGATATCCGGCCAGAAGCGTGTCGAAGGTGACTCCGCCCAACTCCGTGCCCAGACCAAGCAGGACCGTGTGTACGTCCTTGGCGTCGTGGACCCATTTCGGGGATGCCTCGTCGCCGAGCCACGCTCGCATCGACTCGGTGGGCTGCGAGATGGCCGAGTGAACCGCCCGTCCGCCTCCCGCCGAGAGCGCCAGGCCGTGGAGCTGCCCCTCGTCGGCCCACGCATAGACCGCGGTGGGTTGGCGGGCGGCCATGACCCGCTCTATCTCGTCGGGCCCTGCTTCGTGCACCTCCAACGAGGCGCGCTCCACGCTGGGCTTGGCGGTTCTCTCCACGTCCTCCAGGCGTTCCAGAAGCGAACGAAACTCGAGGGAGTTGAAGAGCCGGCGGACCGCGTCGGGATCCCACGACCCGATCACGCAGTCCTCGGGTCGGACCGAAAGCTCAAGCCCGGTTTCGAGCCGGGCCAGCTCCTTGTTTCTCAACAGGTCATCGCCGGCTTCCTCAACGGCAGCTCGGACCCGGCCCTTGATCTCGGCGGTTCGCTTCAGGAGCTCCTCCACGCTTCCGAAGTCCTGGATCAGCTTGGAGGCGGTCTTCTCACCGACGCCCGGAATGCCGGGGATGTTGTCGGATGGGTCGCCCTTGAGCGCGACATAGTCGAGATACTTCTGCGGCGGCAGTCCGAACCGATTCGTCACCGCCTCGACGTCGTAGCGGACGATGTCGGAGATGCCCCTGCGGTTGAACAGCACGCTGATGTTCGGGTTGACGAGCTGGAAGAAGTCCCGGTCCGCGGTGACGATGACCGCGTCCATGCCTCGTTCCACGGCCCTGCACGCGAGCGTTGCGATGGCGTCGTCGGCCTCGTAACGCTCCACGGCGATCATCGGGATGCGAAGCGTCTCAACGACCTCCAGGATCAGCCCGAGCTGCTGGCGGAACTCGTCCGGTGTCTCGGCCCGGCCCGCCTTGTACTCCGCGTATTGCTCGAGGCGAGCGGTGGGTGGACCGAGGTCGAACGCCACGGCGAGGTAGTCCGGCTTCTCGTCGCCGAGCAGCTTGATGAGCATGGACGTGAAGCCGTACACCGCGTTGGTCACCTGGCCGCTGGTCGTGGCGAGGGAGGTCGGCAGAGCGAAGAACGCGCGATAGGAGAGGCTGTGACCGTCGAGGAGGAAGATCCGCTTGCGGCGCTCGACGTTTGCCGTCGTGTCGAGGAGTGCCACCGACTCGATTCTAGAGCCAGCACCAAACCGCGAAAGGGTCGGGCCAATTCGACCGGACTGATACGATTTCAGCCGGTTTCAGTGAAAACACCCGCTCGACACCCTTCACCGCAATGACCACCTGGCGAACCGTCGCACTCGGCGCGATCGCCGGCCTGACCATTTTCCTGGGGCTGCCGATGGGGCGGCTGAAAAACCCCCGGGCCCGCGTGAAGGCGCTGTTGAACGCGGCGTCCGCAGGCATCCTCCTCTTCCTTCTGTTCGAGATCTTCCACGGCGCCTTCGAGCCGCTGGAAGAAGCCGTCGAGCACCTGCACGAGGGCGACGGCGGCTGGGGTCCGGTCCTGGGTATGGGTGCGGTCCTGGTCGCAGGGCTGGCGGGCGGACTCCTCAGTCTCCTCTATCTATCGCGGTGGCAGTCGGCGCGCCGATCGTCCCCGAAGATCGGCCCCGGCGCCATGGCCACCGTCGAGGCGGAGGCATCCTCCGCGGAGATGACTCGAAGCGCGCTGACCCTCGGTCTCTCCATCGCCTCGGGCATCGGCCTGCACAACTTCTCCGAAGGCCTCGCCATCGGGCAAGCCGCGACCAGCGGGCAGATCGATCTCGCCCTTCTTCTCGTGGTGGGATTCGCGCTCCACAACGCGACCGAGGGCTTCGGAATCATCGGGCCGCTCGCGGCCGGGGGCGTTCGAGCCTCCTGGCCCTATCTGCTGCTGGCGGGTCTCCTCGCCGGAGGCCCGACGTTCCTCGGCACCGTCGTCGGCCTGAGCTTTCAAAACGATTACGTCTACGTGGCGTTTCTCGCCCTGGCGGCCGGCGCGATCATCTACGTGGTCGCCGAGCTCCTGAACACGGGCCGGCGGCTCGGCGCCTGGGACATGACGGTCTGGGGGGTCCTTGGTGGCATCGTGGCCGGCGCGGCGACCGAGCTGGTGATCAAAGCCGCCGGCGGTTAGGCCCTACGGCAAACCTTCCAACTTTCTTTGTCGAACTCGGGATTTTTCGACCGATTGCGTCGACGCGCTTACCTGCGGTTCCTGATGAAAAGCATTGCTGCACAAGCAATTTCGTCGTGTTGACACCGAAGGTAGGCCTCCATACTATTCGGCCTCGGTCCCAAGCGGCCGCGGGACCGAAAGGGAAGAGGCCCCTCCCGGGCCGAGCGCGAACGGCATGTCCGTCCGAGTTCGCTGTGCGGAACGGGGTCTTTCACCTGGAGGTCTGTGGGTTGCTTGGGACCGCCTTTTGGGCGGGTTGAAGGGCCGAGTAGATAACGCTTGCGTATGGGGAAGGCGTGAGCGGCTCCAAAGGCCCTTCGGCCCGCTCTTCTTTCTTCGTCGTTGAATCCTCCAGCCGTTGCGCGCGCGGCTTGAACCATTGCGAACCGGCGCGTCGACGTGTCGCCTGAAGGCCCGCGGGTAAGGTTGCTGCGTGGCCGACCACTCAGAGCAACGGAGCCCAAGTCAAATCGAGCCGACCGGAGTCTCCGGTCCATCAGCGACGGTTGACGAAACCGTCGATGAGTTCTCGGCGCCGGGGCATCTTCTCGACCCACAGCGGTTGCTTCGCATCGCGGGGCTGACCCGAGAAGTCCTGGACGAAGCGCGAAGGATTCGCCCTGAGCCCGGTGCCGTCGACTACCTCCGTCGGCTCCACGGACGGATCTACGGAGAGCTGAAGGAGGCCCTTCCCCCCGAGCTGTACGAAGAGCTCGACGACCTCACGCCGGACGTCCGGGACGGCTCACTCGAAGAGCTCTCCCTGGCTCATGCCGAGATTCTCGGATGGCTGGAAGGGTTGTTCCAGGGAACGCAGCTCGCTCTCCAGGTCCGGGCGGCGCAGGCCATGGATCGAATTCGCCGCCCGCTCCCTTCTCCAAACGAGGAGCAAGCCGCCGAACCGGAGGATCGACCCGACTCCCGGTACCTGTAAGCGCCGCCGGAGACCGGCGGGCGCCCATATACTCGGGTGTGCCACCCGAGCCGGGATGGCGGAATTGGTAGACGCGCCGGACTCAAAATCCGGTGTCCGCGAGGGCGTGAGGGTTCGAGTCCCTCTCCCGGCACGCCTCCGGCCCCGACACCAATACCGAAGGTGTCTCAAATGTTGGATACTGTGATTCCGCTTCTGTTCGGTTGACCGGTACGCCCGCAACAACGAGGGACCGCTTGGCTTCCAAACTGCAGGATCGTTCAAGGCAAATCCGCTCGGCTGCGTCCAAAGCGTCCGGGCGGATTTCTTCTACCGCCGCGAAGGCGCAGCCATTCACGGAGGCATTGACGGTTCTGCTGATCTTGATCCCATTGGTTGCCTCGGCCGTGGTGGTATCCGCGTCAGCCACCCGCCTGGCCAATCGGATCCTCAACCCCTATTTCAACGCGCCGATTCCGAAGGCCAGGGTCGCCCCGGAGACGACGTTCGTCTACGACCGATCCGGCCAGCTGCTGACCACGTTGCATGCCGGCGTCAACCGGGTGCCGATCCCGCTCAAGCAGATCCCGGACAGCTTCAGGGAAGCCGTCATCGCCGCGGAGGACAAGGACTTCTACAAGCATCAGGGAATCGATTACCAGGCCATCGTTCGAGCCGCGCTGGCCGACCTCCGCAACCGCCGGCTGGTCCAGGGCGGATCGACAATCACGCAGCAGTTCGTGAAGAACGTCTACACTGGCGGCCAGCGCGATCTCCGCCGGAAGATTCGCGAGGCTATCCTCGCCACTCGCCTGGAGCAGCGGTTCTCCAAGAACCAGATCCTCGAGAAGTACCTGAACTCCGTCTACTTCGGGGCGGGCGCGTACGGGGTGGAGGCGGCGGCCGAGACCTACTTCGGCGTGCCGGCCAACAAGCTCACCATCGCCCAGTCCGCCACGCTGGCCGGCCTCATCCCGGCCCCGGCACAGTTCAGTCCGAGGCGGAATCTCAAGCTGGCGAGAGCCAGGCGAAACCTGGTCCTGGGGTTCATGGCCGACCAGGGATACATCTCGCCGAAGCGGGCGGCGAAGATCCGGCACAAGCCGCTCGTCATCACCAAGCCGAAGAGCACCATCACCCAGTCGTCGTATTTCGCTCAGTTCGTCACCAAGTCCCTCATCAAGAAATACGGCTACAAGAAGACGTTCGAGGGCGGACTGCGGGTCAGGACGACCCTCGACGCTCGCATGCAACGAGCCGCGGAGAACGCGGTCCTCAAGAATCTCCCCTCTCCGACGGACCCGTCCGCGGCGGTCGTCGCCATCGACCCGGCCACGGGCGCGATCAGGGCCATGGTCGGGGGACGCGACTTCAAGAAGAAGAAATTCAACCTGGCCGTTCAGGCTCATCGGCAGACCGGAAGCGCGTTCAAGATGTTCACGCTCGTGGCGGCCATGGAAAAGAAGATCTCGCTGCGCTCGACGTGGAAGGGCCCGGCCTCCATCGAGATCACCGACCCGCGATGCATCGGCCCTCAGGGTTTGTGGAAGCCGGGAAACTACGGTGACTCCTCGGCGGGCACCATGGACCTGGTCAACGCCACGGCGCGCTCGGTCAACACGATCTTCGCCCAGTTGGTGGTGGAGGTCGGGCCCGACACGGTGGCGGACGTCGCTCACCGCATGGGCATCAAGTCGAAGCTCGAGTCCGTGTGTTCCATCACGCTCGGGTCGCAGGCCGTGACGCCGCTCGAGATGAGCAACGCGTTCGCCACGCTGGCGTCGCGCGGGGTTCGGCACAATCCCACCGGCGTCTTCGAGGTCAAGACGGCCAAGGGAAAGGTCGTGGACAGGGCCAGCTACAAGGGTTTCCGTGCCCTGGAAGAAAACGACGCGGACATCACCACCTACGTCCTCGAGCACGTGGTGAGCGGAGGCACCGGGACCGCCGCATACTTTGGCCGTCCGGCCGCGGGCAAGACGGGCACGGCGCAGGACTACGTGGACGCGTGGTTCTGCGGCTTCATTCCCCAGTTGGCCGCCTGCGTCTGGGTCGGGTATCCGCAGGGCGAGGTCCCCATGCATTACGTCGAGGGCATCCCCGACGTCTTCGGAGGATCCATCCCCGCGAAGATCTGGCATGACTTCATGGAGCAGGCCGCCCTCGGCATACCGATCGAGTCCTTCGTCGCGCCGAGCTTCGTCGGATACGACTACTTCCCGCCGGGGACGTCTCCGCACAAGGAAAAGAAGAAGAAGGGCAAGAAGCACCCCTTGGCCCAGGTCTCCGGGGCGGCGCCGGGTACGAACTCGTCGGGTGGTGGCGGTCCACACCCGCAGCCCTCGCCGACGAAGCAGTGCAAGCCCATCCCGAAGTGCCCCTAGGGGACCGACCTACTCGAGCGCCAGCCTAGCCAGCCGCTCGCCGATCAGCGGAGCGAACTTGAACCCGTGGCCGCTGCACGGCGAGCCAACCACCACGGGCCCGTGCCGTTCGAGGATGAAGCTTTCGTCCGCGGTGTTGGTGTACAGGCAGGTCTCGGCGTGGTGTGGGTGCGCATCCGCGCCGGGATAGTGGCGCCCGACCCATGCCGAAAGCAGGTCGACCATGCCAGGGTCGACCTTTCCGGGTTCGTTGGGATCGGTTGGCGGTCCCGTGTGATGGCCTCCGGCCTTGATGCCGTGTCCCGGGTCGGGCAACGAGTACACGAACGGTGAGCCGCGATCCACCAGGATGGGCAATGGCATTTCCTGCTCGTGTGCGAAGTACGCGACGGTCTCCCGCGTGACGACCACGGGCAGCTTCACCCCCACCGATCGAAGGAGCGGACCCGCCCACGCCCCCGCGGTGACCACGACCCTCCGGGGGCGATACGTGTCATTGGCGGTGCGCACTTCGACGCCTTCACCCTGCTTGTTGAGCTCGACCACTCCCGTTCGTTCCCGGAGCTGCGCACTTCGATCCATGGCGCACTGGATGAACGTGCGGACCGCGCGGTCGGCCGCGACGATCCCCGCATTTGGTTGAAACAGGAGCGGAGACCCGTTCGGCACAGAGGCCATGGGGAACCGGCGCATCGCTTCGTCGGCGTCGATGAGCTCGAAATCGGCGTTGCAGCCTCGAAGCGCGGCGACGTTCGGGGCGAGGTCGGCGCCGAAGTCGAGGCCGCCCAGAATGGTCAGCACCGAGGATCGCGATTCTTCTTCGAGCTCCCGCCACAGTGGCAGCGCCTCCATGGCCATCTGGACGTAGACCGGGTCCTCGTACGAGAACCGGAACACTCGCGACCGGCCGTGGCTCGACCCACGATCGTGTCCCACCTCGAACTGCTCGAGGAGCAGGACTTCCTTTCCCCGTTGCGCCAACCGCCACGCCGTCGCCGCACCCATCACGCCGGCTCCTACCACGACGAACTCGGGGTCGGCCACGGATCAGATGACGTGGGTCTCAATGGGAACGCCGTCGCCGCTGAATCGCTGCAGGCCGAGCGGCGACACGTCCACGGTTGTCGCCTTCCCCTCGCCGATCATCTCGGCGAGGAGTTTGCCCACCACCGGAGCGTGCTGGAACCCGTGTCCGCTGAACCCGTTGGCCAGGTAGAGACCCCGCACCCCCGGCGCCTCGCCGATGACCGGATGCCGGTCGGGCGTCATCTCGTACAGCCCGCACCACGCGGTGGCGACGCCGGCGCTCTCCAGAGGAGGGAAGACCTCCACCGCGGTGGGAAGCAGCTCCTCTTCCACGAACCGTTGGTCCACCGAGGTGTCAAACGTCGGCCGCTCGTGGGGACTTCCCATGCCCATCAGAACTCCCGGCCCCTCGCGGTGGAAATAGAAACTGGTTTCGACGTCGACCACGAGCGTCCGGCGCGTCGGCGCATCCGGAAACGACCCCGTGACGAGGATATGCCGGGGAATCGGCTCCAGGGGGATCTCGACGCCAGCCGTCCTGGCCAGCTCACGGGCCCATGGGCCGGCGGCGTTGACGACCACTGGCGCGGCGATGGGGCCGGCCGGTGTGTCGACGCCCGCCACCCGTCCGTTCGACGTGCGCACGGCTGTCGCTTCCACCCCCGTCCGGATGTCGACACCGGCTCTCCGCGCCAGGGTGGCGTATCCCTCCGTGAGTCCGGCCGGGTCGGCGATCCCGTCGTTCGGCCCAAACGTCGCACCGACGACCCTATCCACGGAGAGGCCGGGGACGAGCTTCGCGACCTCCTCCGCGTCGAGGATCTCGACCTCGACTCCGAGCGACCGCTGCATCTCCACGGTGGACAGAAAGCGGGCCCACATGTCCTCTGACTTGACAAGGAAGAGGTAGCCATCGCGAGCGACATCCAGCGGAAGGCCGTGCTCCTCAGCGAAGCGAGTGATCATCCGAATCGACTCGATCGACAGCAGGACGTTGACCTCGCTCCCGAACTGGTGCCGGAAGCCGCCGGCGCACGCCCCGGTTGAACCCGTGCCGAGCCGCTCTGCACGCTCCAGAAGGACCACCGCCCCGGCGCCGGCGTCCGCGAGGTGATATGCCGCGCTGACCCCGACGGCTCCCCCACCGACGACCACGACGTCCGCGGTCTGTCTCATGCCCCCATCTTCACCGAACCGCCGATCAGGCGTGGTGCCAAGCCCGCCGCCACTCGGGAAAGGACAAACGGGCGGCAGCCTCCAGTCGTTCGACCTCGGGTTCGAAGAGCTCGATGAGCCGGGCGCGGTCGCGGTCGCCGATCTGGGTCCGCCCTCCCGACGAACCCATCGCCATGACGTTCGACAGAGCACGGCGCATCCGCGGACGGAAACGGCGTGGGACCAGCCGTTGCACCCCCGTTCGTCGCGCGTAGGCGAGCATTCGGCGGATGCGCTGGCTCCCGGGTGCGCGCGTGACGTTCTCCCGAAGCTCGGGGTCGATCGAGATGGGGTTCACGCCGAGAAACTCGAAAACGCCGTTCATGGTGCCCTGCGGGTCACTCGCGAGGCGGCTGCTCTCGACGAAGTGGAAACGGTCCACGGGAAACTGGTCGAAGAACCGGCCGAAGTGCGTTCCGTATGCGCTGAAGCTGAGGATCTCCTCGTCCAGGCCGCGCTTCACCACGTCGGAAAAAGGCCGGACCTCCGTTCCTTTCTGGACCCGAAAGTCGTATTGCGACACCGCTCGGGCGATGGGCTCACGGAGCGCCACGATGAAGCGGGCCTCCGGGACCGCATCTCGAATGCGGCCCGCGACATCGGGCTGGATCATGTAGGTGGCCGTGGCGTCACCGAGCAGCCGCTCCCCCGTCCGGTGCCCGTAGCAGCGCTCCAGATACTCGCGGTCGCCGAAGTGTGAGTGGAACAAGCTCGGCTCCTTCGGTTCGCTCATGCAGATGTCGTCGTGCGATCGAAGATGGACGTACAGGGTGGTGGTCCCGGCTTTGGGAGCGCCGGGGATGAACAGGGTCGGTCTCACGCGGGAACGTCCTTCGAAGTCATCACGGATCATGAGGTCCCCGGCCTGTCCGGGTTCCGGCGGCTCCCGACGATCGTCGGCGGTACGAGCGGTTCTTCATCCGGTTCCCGCAGATCGACATGGAGCACCACTCCGCGGAGCGATTCTTTGACTGATCGAAGAAGAGCCATCCACACTCCCGGCAGGGTTTCAGTCGGTCTGATACCCCATCAGCGGCGGCATCGTAGAGCAGCGCCAGGAGCCGCCCCATCGCTCCGCTCGCTCCCCGGGCCTCAGGAAAGAGTGCCGGCTCCCCCGCCGACGCGAAGCCCATCGTCAATCGGGCCCGCCGGGCGGCATCGTCGAGGATGCCATGAGACATGACCTGTTGGTCTTGGCGGAGGGTTGCTCCAAGCCATTCCCGCATGGCTTCGCGAACAAGGACCAACCGGCGCCGGTCGCGTTCGGAAAGCGAGGCACCTTCCTCCATGAGGTTGTGCGCGACCAGCCACCGGCGGGCGTGGGCCGGCGTTCGGAGCCGGTCGCGGTCGATCTCGAATTCGTGATTGTGCGTATTCACGAACTGCTGGACGAGGCGAAGCGAGCCCGGGGCGGGGGCGCGCCCCCCTGGCTCGAGCTCCTCGCCGATTCCCTCCGGGATGGGTTTCCTGCGCTTCACGGTCTCGCTTTTGCGTTTTTGGAGTGACCAGCATAAGGTTTTTACCGGTCTTTCAATACCAGCGGTTCGTCTGCCCCTCGAACCCTACGAAAGGAGCAAGTTTGCGACGACGGACGGTGCTCGCTTCGGGGCTCGCGTTCGTCGTGCTCTCCGCGGTTCTGGCGGGCTGCTCATCGGACGGAGGCGAGACCTCCCGGCGCCCCACGCCTCATCCATCCCTCAAGAGGCGCCGGATCGGCGGGCTCGACATCGGAGTCCCGGTCCCGACGGTCCCTCCAGATCTCAAGCCCTACCCGTACGTGACCCCCACTCCTCCCCCGGTAGCGACTCCGCTCGACGGGACCTACATGAAGATCCGCACGCTCGCGGAGCTCGGGGGCGTTCCCAACGCGCTCCCCATCAAATGCCTGCGTTGCGCCCCGTTTCAGCCGCACCCGGGTGTCACGACGCTCATCCTCCATCGAGGGACGTACTACGAAGAGCATCAGATGTCGGGTTTCAAGACGCTCGGCCACTACGTCGTGAACGGGCGGCGGATCTCGTTCTTCAATGACGTGAACTGCACGCAGGAGCGAGGCCGGTATCGCTGGGCGCGGCGCGGCGACGACCTGATCTTGGGGGTTGTGCACGACGCCTGTTCCGGAAAGTCGAGGGCCGTCGACTTCACAACGCTTCCATGGACGCGGGTCGACCCGTGCGACTTTCGGATCCTCAGGGTGTGGCCCGCCCCGCTCGAGTGCGCCTGACCTAGAGCTCGCCCAGGTACGCCTCGCGCATCAGCGGGTTGTTCAGCAGATTCTCGGCGGTGTCGGCCAGCACGATCTCGCCGGTTTGAAGGACGTATCCGCGGTCGGCGATGGAGAGGGCCATGTTGGCGTTCTGCTCGACCACGAAGATCGTGGTTCCCTCCTCGTTGACCTGGCGGATGATGTCGAAGTTCTGCTCGACCAGGATGGGCGCCAGGCCCATCGAGGGCTCGTCCATGAGGAGCACCTTCGGCTGCGCCATGAGCGCGCGACCCATGGCAACCATCTGTTGCTCACCACCGGAGAGCGTTCCGGCCTTCTGTCCGAGCCGCTCCCGCAACCGCGGAAAGATGGAGAGCACCCGGTCCAGGTCCTCGGCGATCTTCTGCTTGTCGGTTCTCAGGTAGGCGCCCAGCTCCAGGTTGTCCCGGACGGTCATCCGGGCGAAGAGCCGCCGGTTCTCGGGCACCATGGTGATCCCTCGCGAGACGATCTGCGTCGTCGGCAGCCCGCTGATGACCTCGCCGTCGAGGCGAACCTCGCCCTCACTGGGTGCCACGTAACCGAGGATGGTCTTCAGCGTCGTGGTCTTCCCGCTGGCGTTGCCGCCCAGGAGGCACACGATCTCCCCCTGAAAGATCTCCACGTTGACGTTTCGAAGGACGCTCAACAGGCCGTAGTGCGTGCTCACGTTGACCAGCTCGAGAACGGGTTTTCGATCCTGCTCCGGACCGGCGGTGGTCTCGGGTTCGGCGCGTGTTTGCGTCGCCACCTGGTCGCTCATCCGGCGGCCTCTTCGGCTTTCCGGCCCAGATAGGCCTCGATGACCCGAGCATCGTGAGCCACCTCGTCGTACGTGCCCTCCGCGATCTTCTCTCCGTAGTCCAGGGCGATGACGCGATCGGACACGCCCTTCACCACGCGCATGTCGTGCTCGATGATCAGAATGGTGAGTCCGAGCTGATCGCGAATTCGGCCGATGATCTCGGTGAGCTCGCGGGTCTCCATTGGGTTCATTCCGGCGGTCGGCTCGTCCAAAAGCAGGAGCTTCGGCTCGGTGGCCAACGCCCGGGCGATCTCCAGGCGGCGCCGGTTCGCGTATGACAACGAGCTCGCGGGCATGTCGTGTCGGTACCCGGCCAGGCGGCGGCCGAAGAAGTCCAGCGCCTCGGAGGCCTTCTCCCGGATTCGTTTCTCCTCCATGAACACAGTGGGGAGCGCCAGGATCGTGGAGAAGATCCCCGAGCGGCTCCGTGCGTGTTGTCCCACCATGGCGTTCTCCAGGACCGTCATGCTCGGAAACAGGTGAACCGTTTGAAAGGTCCGGGCGATTCCGAGCCGTGTGATTCGATTCGGCTTGAGGCCGGTGATGCTCCGTCCGTTGAACCGGACCTCACCCCGGTCCACGTCGTACAGGCCGGTGATGAGGTTGAACATGGTGGTCTTCCCGGCGCCGTTGGGGCCGATCACGCTCACGACCTCGCCTTCTCGGACGTCGAAGTCGAGGTCCTTCACGGCGTACAGGCCGCCGAACGACTTGGTCAGGCCGCGGATCTCGAGCAGCCCGGTCATGTGAGAGGTGCCTCCCCGCCCTCCGCGGCGCCGGAGGCCACGGGCTCGGGTACCGGCCCGGGCGACTGTCCCTCAGCGGCGCGGGTCCACGCGTCCTGGGCCACCTCCTCTTCGTGCAGCTCGCGCATGCGACGAACGTTGGGCAGGAGGCCCTCGGGCTTGAGGATCATCATCGCGATGATGACGGCGCCGTAGACGAGGAGTCTGAACTCCTCGAACTGGGAGAGGAGCTCGGGGATGCCGACGAGTGCCAATGCTCCGAGGATGACGCCACGGATGCTCCCCATGCCGCCGAGGATCACGATGGCGAGCGCGGTGATGGAGACCAGGATCTGGAAGGTATCGGGCTGGACGGTTCCGACCTGAACGGCGAGCAGGGCCCCGGAGAAAGACCCGATGGCACCTCCCATGGCGAAGGCCAGCAGCTTGTACTTCGTCGTGCTGACTCCCATCGCCTCGGCCACCTGCTCGTCCTCGCGCATCGCGGCCCACGCTCGCCCGGTCCGGGAATTCAGGAGTCGCAGCGAGACGTAGATCCCGACCAAGACGAGCACCAGAACCAGGTAATAGAAGTTTTGGGGATCCTGGAGGTTGATTCCGAACAGCGAGGCGTTGGTGACGTCGCGGAGGCCCTGCGCTCCCCCGGTGAAGTTTCGGAGGGCGTTCGACGTCACCAGGATTCGGGCGATCTCGCCGAAGCCCAGCGTGACGATGGCCAGGTAGTCCCCGCGGAGCCGGAGGACCGGCGCGCCGATCATCATTCCGATCACCGCCGCGATCACCACGACGATGGGCAGCGCCCCGTAAAAGGTGAAGTCGACCGAGAATGCCGGCGACTGGGTCGCACCCAGCGACGTGACGAGGTTCGCTCCGGAGAAGAGCGCCAGGAAGTACGCGCCCACCGCGAAGAACGCCACGTACCCGAGGTCGAGCAGTCCCGCGAAGCCCACCACGATGTTCAATCCGAGCCCCATGAGGACGTAAATCCCGACACGGCCGAGGGTGTTGGTGAGGACCGAACCGAGAAGTTGGGGGAGCGCCATCAGGACCAGCACCACGGTGATGAAACCGATCAGCCCCAAGGCTCTTCGTTGCTCTCGTTCTCGGAGCACACGCTCAACCTGTGGTCGCTGCCTTCTCCAAACGAGCGACAGCCCCACAGCGACCACAAAGATCACCACAGCTCCGAACGGAGTCAGTCCACCGAGGATCGGGCTGTACAGCCATGTGGGGTCAAGGCCGAGCTGGAACAGGAGCGGTGGAAAAACTCGTTGCATGAGCGCAATGCCGAAGACCGCCCAGAGGCCAATGAACAGCGGACGTCGATATCGTCCGGGGACGCCCCGCACCCCGCCCCCGGCTGCGCCCACGAGCGCGCCGCCGATAACCCAGACGAGCGCTGCCACCCCAAGCCCTTGGCCGAATGTCACGACGCTCATCAACGTCGGCGAGAGCGAGATGAAGATTTCCCGGGCCGTCTCGGGGTTGAACACCTGCCAAAGCGCAATTGCCGCCGCGGTTACGGCTCCGGCAGTCGCCCCGGCGACGGCTCCGGCCTGAACGCTTGATTCTGGAGGGACCTCCTCCAGATTCCCGCGAATGACACGGGGGCGGACGACGATGTATGCCGCGATGAAGGGCGGCAGCGCCAGCAAGACTCGGCTCAGCGTCGCCTGGTCACCAACCAAGTTGAGGCTCTGGAACTTCTCGACCATCCCGACGGTGGCGAGGAACACGATCACCACACCGCCGATCAGCCCGCCCTGTACGGCGCTTTTTGCCAGGGGCGTGCCGGTCAGCTCGGGAGGTACCTGCCGCGCTGAATCCGCTCCGCCCGACTCTTTCGTCCCGGTCGGCTCGTCCGCTTTCATCAGACCTTCTCCGGCTCGCCGGTGCCGAGGATCCCTCCCGGCCGAAACAGGAGCACGAGGACGAGGACGGTGAACGCCACCACGTCGCTCAGCTGATTGGGAGAGGGGACATTCACTCCGGTCAACAGAAGGAACGGCAGGACCGCCTCGACCAGCCCGAGAAAGAGCCCGCCTATCGCCGCCCCGGCGATGCTGCCGATGCCGCCGAGCACGGCGGCGGTGAAGGCCTTGATCCCCGGAATGAAGCCCATGAAGGGGTCCACGCTGCCGATGAACATCGCGAACAGGACCCCGGCGATCCCGGCCATCACACCGCCGATGGCGAACGTCCGGACGATGGTCCGGTCGACGTCGATCCCCATGAGGCTCGCGATCTCTCGGTCCTGCGCCAGCGCCCGCATCGACTTCCCGGTCTTGGTCCGGCTGACGAAGAGCGACAGCGCGATCATCCCGATGAGGGCCGAGATGATGATGATGAGCGGCACGCGGTCGAACGGGATGCCCAGGATGATCCACTGGCCGTTCAGGACCTCCGGCTTCGGGTAGCCGTGGGCCTGCGGACCGAAGAACCCGCGGAACGCGTTCTGAAGGAACAGGGACGCTCCGATCGCCGTGATCAGCGGAACCAGGCGCGGAGCGTTGCGGAGCGGCCGGTAGGCGACTCGCTCCAGAAGGATGGCCACGCCCGTGGAAACCAACATCGCCACCACCAGGAGCACCAGGACCGCGACGATGGGATTCGAATTGATGAACCCGTTCTGCTCGAAGACGATGCCGACGAAGTAGGAAGCGAAGGCCCCGGCCATGAAGACCTCGCCGTGGGCGAAGTTGATCATCCCGAGGATGCCGTAGACCAGGGAATATCCGATCGCGATCAGCGCATAGATGCTGCCTCGGGCCAGGCCGGCGATCGCCAGATCTCTCCACCCTGCGCCGTTGACCCCTTCGGCCTCCGGCAGCACGAGCGTCTTGTAGCTGCCCCAGAAGACGCCGACCACGATGAGGAGTGCCAGCGCCCACTGGATGGTCCGACGGACCGGGAATCGCTGAAAGAACCCCGCTCGTCCAGCGGTGGGTTCGAGGGCGAGAGGTTCTGGCTTCGTGCTCACGATTCGGACTTTCTACCCCCCCGAAACACGGCACAAAAGGAAGCTGCGGGTGGGCAGATGCCCACCCGCAGCTTGCCCGTGTCCTTCCTCTTACCTATCCGCCTTGGGCCAGCTGATCGGCCTCGGTGAGCGACAGCGTCTGGCTGAACACCGGCTTGGAGCTTGGGTCCAGGAACGCTGCCTGCGGGACCTTGTACACGGCGATGGCGATGGTCGCCGCGCAGTCGCCCAGCGGGGTGCAGTTGATATCGCCCGTGATCCCGTCGTAGGCGCGGGTCCCAAGCACAGCGTCCTTCAGCGCGGTCCTCGGGATGAACACGTTCCCACCCTCCTGGATCGCCACCTTCTTGATCGCGTCGAACACGATGTTCGCCGCGTCGTAGGCGTGCGCGTGGAAGTCAGCCGTGGGGTCGGTTCCGAACGCCTGCTTGTAGGCGGGGAGGAACTCGTTCTCGTAGAACGGCTGCTGCTTCAGGGCAGACAGGTCTGGCCCCGAGAGGAACGAGCCGTTCGCCGAGCCGCCGGCGATCTTCGTGTACTCGGGCGCGGCGCAGCCGTCGGACCCGATGAAGATCGCGTCCTTGAGCCCCGCGACCGCCCGGCCCTGCTTGGCGATCAGGCCGCACGCCGGGTTGAAGTCCGGGAAGTACAGGACGTCCGGCTTCTGCTCGGCGAGCGAGGTGAGCAGCGGCTTGAAGTCCGTGTCGGTGCTCTGGATCGCTTCCTGACCCACGATCTCACCGCCGTTGGCCGTGAACCAGTCACGGAACGCCGCCGCGAGACCGTCC